>JBPCXW010000146.1:0-4345 GCA_051008185.1 Gammaproteobacteria bacterium | reverse complement strand
CTCGCCTCTGGTCAGCGGTTGTCGGTAGGCAATGATAGCCAGCGTCTCCAGCAAGGCCCGCGAGTAACGTTGCGGACGCTCATCAAACAGTTTATTGACCCACTCGGCACAATCAGTATGCACCTGAAAACGAAACCCGCTGGCCACCTCCTTCAGTATCACCCCGTGCCCGGCATAATCTTCCTGCAAGGCCGTCAATGCGGCACGGACATCATCACGGCTCGGCGGCGCGGACTCTTTCTCAAACAGCACGGTCAGCTGTCTTACACTGAGCGGCTCGTGCATCGCCATCAATGCGGCCTCAATAACGCGCTTGAGCAGTTCCGGCTTCATGCCGCCGCCCTGACATAGATCGGCCCGTTGCTGTCGTTCTGCACCAGCTCCAGCAGGGATTCCCGTATCAACTCAAGAATGGCCAGAAAGGCCACCACCACACCGGCCTTGCCCTCTTCCACCTGAAACAGTGTCTTGAACTCCACAAACTCTTCACCTGCACTGACCTTATCCAGAATCAGGGTCATGCGTTCGCGCACCGACAGCATCTCGCGGCCTACCTGATGATGCGAATACATCTCCGCCCGCACCAGCACCTCGGCGAAGGTGCGCATGATCGTGTCCAGTGATACCTCCGGCGGCTTGATGTCGGTATTTTTATCGGGGAAGTCAATCAGGGTAGAAAAAATGTCGCGCTCCATCCGTGGCAAGGTGCTGATATCCTCGGCCGCCTGTTTGTAGCGTTCATATTCCTGCAAACGCCTGACCAGTTCTGCCCGTGGATCGTCTTCCTCATCCTCTTCATCAACACGGGGCAATAACATACGGGACTTGATCTCGGCCAGCATCGCGGCCATCACCAGATATTCACCGGCCAGTTCCAGATGCAGGTTTTCCATCAGGTCTATATAGCGCATGTACTGCTCGGTAATCTGGGCGATGGGAATGTCCAGAATGTCCAGATTCTGCCGCTTGATCAGATACAGTAGCAGGTCCAGCGGGCCTTCAAAGGCCTCCAGAAACACCTCCAGGGCCTCGGGGGGAATATACAGATCTTTTGGCACCTCGCTGAAAGGGGTGCCCTGCACAATGGCAAACGGCATCTCGGCCTGCCCGGCCGGGGGCGTATCAAGGATGGTATCGTCGCTCATCACGGGCATACATTATGCGGTATTCAGCGCCACAGGCAAACCCTTTTTGCCGCCCTGCCGACAGTGCGCTAGTCATAGCACTCAGTCATGACCCAGCCCCATGACCCCCCGCACCTCGGCCAGGGTCTCGCGGGCAATATCCCGTGCCGCCTCGCAGCCTTCGTTGATGATGTCACGCACCGTTTCCGGGTCGTTGATGTATTCCTCGGCCCGCTCCCGCATCGGCTCCTGCTCCCT
This sequence comes from Gammaproteobacteria bacterium, assembly GCA_051008185.1. Classification (GTDB taxonomy): domain Bacteria; phylum Pseudomonadota; class Gammaproteobacteria; order Eutrophobiales; family Eutrophobiaceae; genus CAXMWX01. The sequence continues at coordinate 2,963 of JBPCXW010000146.1, read as the reverse complement.
GAGTACGCTTTCTATCAGCGGTTGCTTGCATTCCAGACAACCGATACCGGCGCTCTTGCAGCCTTCCTGCACCCATTGCTTGCGGTCGGCATCGGAATACACCTCGTGCATGGCCCAGACCGGGCATTTTGCCGGGTCGCCGGGGTCATCCCGCCGCACCCGCGCCGGGTCGGTCGGCATGGTCTTGAGCTTTTCCTCCACGCTGGACGGGTTTTCCCGCAGGGAAATGGTATTACCGTAGGATTTGGACATTTTCTGACCATCCACGCCGGGCATCTTCGGTGCCTCGGTCAGCAAGGCCTGCGGCTCGGGGAAGATGATCTTGCCGCCGCCCTCCAGATAGCCCATCAGTCGCTCCCGGTCGCCGATACTGACATTCTGCTGCCCGCTTATCATCGCCCTGGCCTTTTCCAGGGCCATCAAATCGCCCTGCTCCTGATAACTCTTGCGTAACTCAAAATACTGGCGGGTATTCTTTTTGCCCAGTCTTTTGGCCGCTTTCTCGGCCTTTTCCTCAAACCCCGTCTCGCGGCCATACAGGTAGTTGAAACGGCGGGCGATCTCCCGCGCCATCTCCACATGCGGCACCTGATCCTCACCCACCGGCACATAACTGGCCTTGAATATGATGATGTCCGCCGTCTGCAACAGGGGATAGCCGAGAAAACCGTAGGTGGTCAGGTCTCGGTCCTTGATCTTTTCCTGCTGATCCTTGTAGGAAGGCACCCGCTCCAGCCAGCTCATCGGGGTGAACATGGACAGCAACAAATGCAACTCTGCATGCTCCGGGATACGCGATTGAATATACAGTTTGGCCGCCCCCGGATTGATGCCTACCGCCAGCCAGTCAATAACCATCTCCCAGATGTTGGGGGCGATCTGCTCGGGGGTCTCGTATTCGGTAGTGAGGGCATGCCAATCAACCACACTGAAAAAACACTCGTACTCTGATTGCAGTTGCAGCCAGTTTTTCAATACGCCGTGATAATGACCAAGATGTAACTGACCGGTCGGACGCATGCCCGACATGACACGCGGTGTGCCTGCTACTGACAAAAGATTCCCCTCATGCTGGTGACTAAGGGGGGATTATACATAAACAGGGGGCTTCGGGGTGAATTTTGATCGGCTGTGCCCTATACTCCCGGGATGAAATTTTTAGTTGATTTATTTCCGGTCGCGGCATTTTTTATCGCCTATTACCTGCCGGCAGATCGGGGGCAGGCCTTGTATATCGCCACTGCCGTCGCCATCGTTGCCTCGGTGATACAGGTGGCCGGTTTCTGGTTGCTGACCCGCAGGATGGAGAAAATGTATATCGCCACGCTGGTCATCATTCTGGTGTTGGGCACGACCACCTTGCTGTTACAGAACAAGCAGTTCTGGTATTGGAAACCCACGGTGGTGAACTGGCTGTTTGCAGCGGTGTTTCTGGCCAGTCAGGTTATCGGTGACAAGCCGCTGATTGAACGTATGTTATCCAAGGCCGCTACTGCTCCCAGACAGGTCTGGTTACGGCTGAATGTCGCCTGGGTTATTTTCTTTATGTTGATGGGGATGTTGAATATCTATGTCGCCTTTAACTTTGCCGAACATATCTGGGTGAATTTCAAATTGTTCGGCATCATGGGGCTTACCCTGTTGTTTGTCATTGGCCAGGCCTTTTATCTGCTCAGGTATATGAACGAGCCGGAAGAACAGGGGGCGGAAGAATGACCGCCGAGCGGGTGGCCATGATCAGGCAACGCCTGACGGCGGCCCTGACGCCGGACAGTCTGGACATCAGTGATGAATCACATCTGCATGCCGGACATGCCGGTGCCGCCTCCGGCGGCGGACACTTCAGTGTGCGTGTTGTCAGCAAGCGGTTTGCCGATCAATCCGTCTTGCAACGGCATCGTCAGATTTATACCGCGCTGGCGGATATGATGCCCGGCCATATTCACGCCCTGAGTATTACCGCCCACACACCGGAAGAGCAGGCATAAACTCCCCAAAGCGCAAACCCTTCCTGAAATGGCCGGGGGGCAAGTATCGCGTCCTGCCATCGCTGCTGCCGCACTTCAAACCCGGGGCGCGGTTGATTGAACCTTTTCTGGGTGCCGGTGCGGTTTTTCTGAACACGGATTACAAACGCTATCTGTTGGCCGATACTAATCCCGATCTGATCGGCCTGTATCAGCAACTGGCTGAAGAGGGCGAGGGCTTTATCCGATATTGCCGACGGTTTTTTACTGCGGAACATAATTGCGAGGATGGCTTCTATACATTGCGGGACAAGTTCAACCGCAGCAACAGCCGACGCCGCAGGGCGGCACTGTTTATCTATCTGAACCGGCACTGCTTTAACGGTCTGTGCCGTTATAACAGTAGCGGCAAGTTCAATGCACCGTTCGGTTGTTATTCGCGCCCCTACTTCCCGCTCAAGGAGATGCAGCAGTTTATCCGGCATGCCGACCGGGCTGAGTTCCTGCAAGCCGGTTTTACTGCCACCATGCGGCAGGCCAGACGCGGTGATGTGATTTATTGCGACCCGCCTTATGTGCCGCTGTCAAGCACCGCCGCCTTCACCGAATACCATGCCGGTGGTTTTGACTGGGCTGATCAGACGCTACTGACCGAGACCGCCCGGCATATCGCGGAGCGGGGAGTACAGGTGCTGATCTCCAACCATGACACCCGCAAAATCAGGGCTCTCTACCGGCAGGCCGGGGCGGCGATACATGGTTTCGCTGTGCGGCGAAGCATCAGTGCAAACGGTGCCAACCGCGAGCAGGTCAATGAGTTGCTTGCGGTGTTTGAGTAGGTGGTGGATCATTAACAGTTGAGATGAAAATGGCAAGGTTGTCCTGTCCCCCCACCAAAGCAGGCTTCGCCTCCTTTGGCTCCCCCTCAAGGGGGGAGCAATAACACCGGCACGAATAGCTCCCCCCTTGAGGGGGAGCCGGTGGCACAAGGGCGTA
>JBPCXW010000145.1:0-6514 GCA_051008185.1 Gammaproteobacteria bacterium | reverse complement strand
GCGCTGATGCGTCCGCCGCATCAGCATCGCGTGTATAATGAAGCAGCGAACGGCTTCCTGAAATCAGACAAACAACCCTGACCATGTATTACATCGGCCTCATGTCCGGCACCAGTATGGATGCAATTGATGCAGCCATCGTAGATATTGGTGATACCAGCCTTGCGGTGCTTGACTATCGGCAATATCCGATCAGCCGCGATATTCAGGCCCGGGTTCGTGCGATCAATCTGACAAGTGATTTGCAGGAGGTGACGGAACTGGACAACATCATCGGACAACTGTTTGCCGATGCCGTTACCCGGATACTGCAACAAAACAAGATCAGCAAGGACGATATTGTGGCGACGGGCAGCCATGGACAAACTGTCTTGCACCTGCCGGACGCAGACTGCCCCCGTAGCTGGCAGATTGGTGATGCCAACATCATCGCCGCACGCTCCGGGATTACCACGGTGACAGATTTCAGGCGTGCCGATATGGCGGTCTCGGGACAGGGTGCGCCGTTGGCACCGGCCTTTCATAACTGGTATTTCGGCTCCACCGACAAAAAAACCGTAGTGCTGAATCTGGGCGGCATTGCCAACCTGACGCTGTTATACAAAGACACTATTCTGGGTTTCGATTCCGGGCCGGGCAATGGCCTGATGGATCAATGGATTCAACAACACAAGGCGGCTGATTATGACAAGGACGGCGACTGGGCCTTGTCCGGCCGCTGTGATGCGGGATTGTTGCAGCAGATGTTGCAATACCGATACTTCGCGCTGGCCCCGCCCAAGAGTACCGGTCGGGATGAGTTCAACCTGCAATGGATCAATACACTGCTGGAACAAATCAAGCCGCGACCCGCCGACGAGGATATACAGGCCACTCTGTTACAACTGACGATACAAAGTATCAGTGAGGCACTCGGACGCTATGCCGAAGAAGCGGAAGCAGTGATCGTCTGCGGTGGTGGCATTCATAACACAGCCCTGATGCAAGGCTTGAAAACACAACTGGCGGGGCTGGCGGTAAGTTCTTCTGCGGAACACGGTATTGAACCGGATGCGGTAGAGGCCGTAACCTTCGCCTGGTTGGCGAAACAACGGCTAGCCGCCCTGCCCGGTAACATCCCTTCCGTTACCGGTGCCGCAAGACCGGTAGTGCTGGGTGCTATCTACGCTCCCTAAGTCCCGGCTCGCTTATACCGAAAAAGAGGAACCACAACCGCAGGTGGTTTTGGCATTGGGATTGCGGATTACAAACTGGGCACCTTCCAAACCTTCGGTGTAATCAATCTCGGCACCGGTCAGGTACTGGACACTCATCGGATCAATCAGCAGTTTAACGCCTTCGTTTTCCACTACGGTATCACCTTCGGTGGTACCTTCATCAAAGGTGAAACCATACTGAAAACCGTAACAGCCGCCGCCGGAAATGAACACGCGTAGCATGAGCTTGTCGTTGGCTTCTTCCTCGATCAGCTCTTTCACTTTTTCCGCGGCGGCATCAGTAAAGATAAGCTGCTGCCCGGGGGTATATTGTGTTGCTTCAATCATAATAGTTTAACTCCACTGGCAATATGGCCACTATACTCTGTTTTTGAACAAATACCAAGTGATCGCCCGGATTATTCTTTGCCAAATTCTATGGTCCTGGTGTCAATCTGCCCGGATACCTCGGCCTCCGCATCAGGGGCATGTACCAGCTTGCCATTGACCTCCGCGCCAACCGCTATTTCTATCAGGTTGTAATACACATCACCGCTGACCCTGGCGTGGGAGCAAAGTTGCACATGCTCAATACCATGCACATCACCCTTGACCGTACCGTCCAGCGTTACATACGTTGCATTCACCGTCCCCTCTATCACGCCGGTCTCGCCCAGAGATAACATACCCTGGGCATCGGCCTCCGAGAACACACTGCCATGTATGACCCCTTCAATATGCAGGCCACCGGAAAATTTGATGTCACCCAGAACCCGGGCCTTCTGACCGATCAGGGTCTCAATCTGTGAGGCTTTTTTCTTGTGTGATTTGTTCCACATGGCATTTATCTCTCTGTTGTTGCCTCAACCCAGTCAAATACCCTTCTGAGTTTAGACGCTTTTTTATCGGCACCTGATAAATTCACAGATACATGTTGCGGCTGGAAATGTTCCGGCAGTACAAAGTTGCATTCAAAACGCTGGAAATTTCTGAAACTGTAGTCAAACATCAACTCTTTCTCTATACTGATTTCGCGCATATCAATAATCTTCGCGCTACCATCCTGTGTTCCCTCCAGAGTGATATTCACCTTTCCTTCAACCAGTGTATCAGCTTTCCCGACATGGGTTAGTATCAGCTTCAACCGATAACCATCGGAGTGCTGTCGCGGCCTGATGTAGAGCCCCTGCACATCAAGCCCGCGGGTTGTCGCCGCCGCATCCATGACCTCGTGGTAAAACTGCAATTCACCTTTGAGATTATGGATCTCATCCTGCAAATCTTTTATCGCGGCCTGTGCGACCCCCGCCGCTTGTTTATCAATGTTGATGGTTTGCTCCTGCATCATTATCTTCCCCTGTAACAACAGATTTTCCTGTTCCAGTTCCTGATTGGCATCCCGTAACCATCCATCATACGAGCCGGTGCCCAACCTCGCCTGTACATAATGCCAACCATCAATACCCGGCAACAACAGCCAACTTCCGAAGGCAAGCAACAATAAAACTGTAACGACCACACCCCACCGCCGACGGTAGCGGCGACGACGCGGTTTTATAACGAATTCCGACATGGCAGGCTACGCGGTAATCAAGGGGTGATCGGTAAATGCAGCAATCCGCTCGCCTCGTCAATGCCGCACATCAGGTTCATGTTTTGTATCGCCTGCCCGGCCGCTCCCTTGACCAGATTATCCTCCACCACGGAGATCACTGCGGTGTCACCGGACTGCGGCGTGAAGCAGGCTATGCGGCACAGGTTGGAGCCGCGCACCGAGGCGGTGTCGGGATGATCGCCGGGCGGCATCACATCAATAAAAGTTTCATCCTTGTAGCGTTCCCTGAACAAGGTATGCAGATCAGTCTGCTTGTCGGACAGCCGGGCGTACAAGGTTGCTTCTATCCCCCTGTTGATCGGCAACAGATGCGGCACGAACACCAACTCAACGCTGTCCGTCGCCGCCGAGCGCAGGCCCTGCATGATCTCCGGCAAGTGCCGATGTCCATCAACGGCATAGGCACTGAAAGATTCCGCCGTCTCACAAAACTGCGTGTGCGGTTGTGTGTTCCTGCCGGCACCGCTGACACCCGATTTGGCATCGGCGACCAGTGTGGTCTTATCCACCAGCCCCTGTTCCAGTAACGGAATAAACCCCAACTGTACCGCGGTGGCATAACAACCGGGATTGGCGATCAGTTGTGCCGACCTGATTTGTTCACGATTGATCTCCGTCAATCCATACACGGCCTGTTGCAACAACTCCGGGCAGGCGTGCGGCGACTTGTACCAGTGCTCCCACTCGGCGGCATCCTGCAAACGAAAATCGGCGGACAGATCAATAACCTTTACACCGGCGTTCAGCAATGCGGGGACCTGCAACATCGCCGCCCCGTGCGGTGTAGCAAAGAACACGACATCACAATCGGACAACGGTGCTTCGGCAGGCACGACAAACTGCAACGCGATACGCCCCCGCAAGGCGGGGAAGATCTCCGCCACGCCCCGGCCCTGCTCGCTACGCGAGGTGACACAACTGATTTTGATTTCCGGGTGCGCGGACAGTATCCGTAACAACTCCAAACCTGTGTAACCGCTGGCACCGACAATGCCGACATTAATCATGATTTTGCTGCGTGAAAAAACCTACATGATACAAGAACGCCCGGCTAATTACCTATGCCTGACCCTTGCACTGATGCTGGCATACCCGACAAATCGTGCCGGGAGGCTAAATGGTTGACAATTATTTTTTGAAAGTTGACAATTAGTTGACAAATCGCTAGGCTGGCCGGATGAACAGCAAACAGAAAATCCTGGCCGGACTGCGGGCGGAGTCGCCGCTAAGCGGCAAACAGCTGACCCGGCAACTGGGCATAAGCCGACAGGCGTTGAACGTCCATCTGAAGACACTGATGGCCTCGGGAGAGGTGGTCAAGACCGGTTCAACGAAGAACTCACTATACTATTCAGCATCGGTAGCAAGCGATACCGGGTTTGCAGTCAGTGAATTTTCCAGGCAGTTGAATCTGCGCGCGACGGATGAAGGCAAGGTCTATGAATTGCTGGCAGCCACATTGCACCTGAAGTCGGAGCTGAAAGCGAGTGTGGAGTCGATTATGCATTATGCGTTTACCGAGATATTGAATAACGCCATTGACCACGCACAGACAGAGCGGGGCAAGATCAATGTCGCTATTGATCAGGGCACGATCAACTTTACAGTGCGTGATTTTGGCATCGGCATATTTGAATCGATTGCCTCCAAATATCATCTTGCAGATGAACATGCGGCCATGCTGGAGCTAAGCAAAGGTAAAACGACGACCATGCCTGAGGCGCATTCAGGAGAAGGCATTTTTTTTACTTCCAAGATCGCCGACAAATTATCAATACATTCACACCGTATCAGCATAGTATGGGATAACATCAAAGATGATGTCTATGTCTCGGCAAGAAGGAACCTGAAAGGAACGCTGGTTGAATTTACAATTAAACGAACCGCGCGTCGGGTACTGGAGAAAATTTTTGAAGAATATGCATCGGCGGACTATGACTATCAATTCCAGAAAACGAAAATAACCGTGAAACTGTTACAGACGGAATACATCTCGCGTTCCGAGGCAAAACGCTTGATGAACAACCTGCACAAATTCCGCGAGGTTACACTTGACTTCAAGGGCGTCAAATCAATAGGCCAGGGATTCGCCGATGAGGTTTTGCGGGTATTTAAAGACCGCCACCCTGACATCCTGATTCACACCATCAATACCAACGAAACCGTGAACTCAATGCTGCTGCATGTGAAGAGGTAAACCCGGCGCAATCTGATTTGACTTCCCGAAGCCGCCCGCAGGCATTACAATACCATCATGACACCGGGCATGTCAGGCATGCAATAGTTTATGAATCTGAACCAATTTACGACTACAATTCACAAATGCCTAAAGTAAGATACACTGATACCAACTCAAACAAACACGAAGTTGAACTCGATGTGGGATACACCCTCATGGAAGGGGCCTTCAATCATCAACTGCCAGGCATGGTTGCAGAGTGTGGTGGTGCCTGTGCCTGTGGCACTTGTCATTGCTATATCGCAGAAAATTGGCTGACAAAATTGCCCCCCATTGAAGATCTTGAAGATGCCACGCTATACTCTGTTCCAAACAAACGTAATAACAGCCGTCTCACCTGCCAGATTCGTATGACCGAGGATCTGGATGGCATTGAACTGGAAATTGCCAAAAATCAAAAGCCCGGATAAGCCCGCCCCGGCCCTGCCAAAGGATACAAAGTAATCCGAGCTAATAAGAAAGTTCTTAAAAAACAGGGGCCGTTTCGTCTCCGTCTTCCTCTTGGAACAGATCGATATTGTCCTTGATACTGACCACCAGGGGACGACGCGCCATCTCTGCTTCCCCGGAGGTGGGAATCATGAGCTCCCATAATCCTGATGGGATCGACGTGCCGACATGACGACGTGTTGCTGAATCAACCATTGACTCAGTAAATGAGCCGAAGATTTTTTCAAATGATTTGGAATCCACATTGCAAACCGGTGATAATTTTGTGTTTATATCATTGACAAATGCCGTACGGGCAGCCCACAGCGACTCGGAACGCACTCCCTCTTGTAGCAACGTATCCTCCTCAGATTGTTGTTCCGTACCAAACCATTCCAGAGCTTGCAAGAATCTCGATTCAAAAACGGATGTTGCCTGTTCTTTTTCCTCATCATTCAGCCTTTTTAACCAACCATCAATACACAACTGATGGAAATAACTTTCCTCGGCAAATTTCCGCATTAAGGATGTGGTTGCCTTAAAATTACCACCTTCAAAAGTTGAACAAAATCGCCACAAAGCCTTCTCGGCAATAAACAATGTTACGGTAAAGTCCAGCCAGTTTTGCGGTGCTGCATCCAGAAGCCCCATGGCATGAATAGAGTCGGGCTGTCGGCCAAATTCCAGTTGTGACTCAGGCAGTTCCAGATATTCTTCCAGAAAACTAAATAAAGCTCTTGTATGCCCAAGTTTTTCTTCAGCTATCCCGGCCATAGATGTAAAATCAGTCAGTTCACGTCCATTCAACATACATTTGATATACCAGTGACCCAACACCCACTCACTGTCGGCAAAACAGAGCATCTCAGATTTAAATTGCCTCAAGGTGTTTTCTTTCAACAGCATATTTTCTATCCTTCAGGCAACCGGTTTTGCCACTTTAACCAACCAAAACTGTTGTCGCAGTCATTGCATTTGAATGTCATCTCCGCCACACTGGGACCATAGGGATTCACCAAAGTTGTATGCGTGGAA
>JBPCXW010000144.1:0-14647 GCA_051008185.1 Gammaproteobacteria bacterium | reverse complement strand
GGCGCAAGGGCGCAAGCCCGCAGTGGCTCAGGTGGGGGGCATTGCTGATTTGTCTCATACGTACTGGGTCAGTGCAATGATGTGATATACTCGCAACGATTTTTCAGAATGGACATTATTATGTGGTGGTACAAAAAGTTAGCAAGAGGTCTTGTCAATAGTGTTGTGTTTGCCGCCTTGTGTGGTATTCCACTCGTTTTTGCTGGTAAGCAAACAGGTGCTGGTAAGCAAACAGGTGCCGATGAGCAAACAGATGCTGATGAACAATCCCCCGATGCTAAAGAAAAGATTGAAAATCTGACTGTTGTCGCTCGCAGAAAAACGGTTACTGCGCGTAGAAAGATTGAAACAATACAGGAAATTCCAATGGCTATTTCCAGTATTCCTGCCGAGGAAATAGCCGATCGTGCCTATACCGACGCACGAGAGATATTCCGGACTCTGGCTGGTGCGGCCCTGCCCAGAGGGCAGCTGATCCTGCGAGGATTGAGTGGTGGTAACAGCAGTGTTCCAGGTACGACCATCACTTTTGTTGATGATATTCCTTTTTCATTTAACAACCTTGCTGATATTGAGCGGGTAGAGGTGTTGCGCGGCCCGCAGGGGACTTTATATGGTTCCAATGCAATCGGTGGCACCGTGAGAATTATTACCCACAAGCCTGTTCTGAATGAGTTCAAGTTATTCGGCTCGTCTCAGATCGGTACAGAGAAAAATATTGATGGTTTGGATACCAATAATTCAATCGGTGTTAATCTGCCTCTGCTTGCCGGCAAGTTGGCCCTGAGGATCAATACCAACTTTGAACATAATGCAGAACCGTGGGTTAATACAAACACCGATTTGCAGTCAGATTTCAATCATTTCTTCATTCGCAATCAGTTGCTTTGGCAAATCAATAATAAAATGAATGCAGTCTTTGGTTTTTCCCGCATTGAATATAAAAGCAAAGGACGCGGGCTTGGCGATTTGTCAACGCCGGCAAATTATTGGGGTTATTCTCTGACAGACGATGACACTCAGCCTTATGGCTATGCTGTTGCCTTTGACAGAACCCGCTGTGCGGAGGGGCAGAACAGGGCGCAATGTCTGTCCGGCGGTGCGTCAGATCGTTCAGGTGTCCCTGAAAAATATCAGCTTTGGAATTTACTTGATCCCTGGGGGGAGACGAGAACCAATCTGGTTACATTGAATGTCAATCATAATGACTTGTTCGGTTTTGCCGCTTTGTCCTATGCGGGTTCTTATAGAAAGACCACAGGAGACTCGCTTGATGACTGGTCCCGACTTGATGGCCTTGATCTGTTCAGGACCTGGATTATCAATGACCAATCCAGTGAAAGAATAACGCATGAGTTGAGGCTTCAGAATTTTGATGTAGATAGCCCGCTTTCCTGGACCTTGGGTATGTTCTATGACAAGAGTGAAATTGATGGTAATCACAATTCCCAAAATCAATACCATCAGGCCGGGGATGATGTGTCCGCCGTTATTATTGATTTGTGGGGGATTGATGCAACTCAAATTGGCATAGATAATTTCAACGATCCACAAAACCACTGGCGTTATACCGCCCATGATGGCAGGGACAGGGAGTTGGCCTTCTTCGCTGATGTTGCCTACGCCTTTGATCTGGGGAACATGGGTGAACTGGAGATCAACGGTGGTATCCGTCGTTACGATTTGAAAGATTATTTATCGCAAACCACTCGCGGTGTCTGGTCTGAATCCAGCAACGAAAGCGGGGGTGAGGAGTCCGGTAATCGCTATAAGTTGAGTATTTCCTGGCGTCCGTTTGACGAGCTCTCAATATATGGTTTGTACTCTGATGGTTATCGTCCGGGCGGCAATAACGGGCCTTTGGCAAATGCTTGTGTCGATGATCCCAATGCCCAAAACTGGATCATGCGTTACACCTCCGATACGATTGATAACTATGAGTTAGGTGTCAAGGCTTCAATGTTTGACAATTCTTATAGTTTCGCATTTACTGTTTATCATATAGATTGGACAGATATCAGAACCAGTGTCTATATGCCGACCTGCGGGTTCAGCTATACGGCCAATGCCGGAGAGGCGCAATCACAAGGCTTTGAATTCGAGTCCAGCGCCGAGTTGCCACATAACCTTGACCTGATTTTCAATACTTCTTACACTAAATCTACCATAGAAAAAGACAATGCGGCTATCGGTGCGAAGAAAGGCGATGATATGACTATGGTCCCGAAGTGGAATGTTTATTTTGCATTAGATAAAGGTTTCAGGGTTTATGGCAAGCAAACCCATATTCGTATGGATTACACCTACTATGGTGAGTACAAAACAAACTTCAACACACTGCCCATAGATGAAGTTCCTGCGTATGGTAATGTCAATCTTTCCGGACGTATTGAATTGACTGAAGACTTGCGGTTAAGCTTGCACCTGAATAATGTATTTGATAAAGAGGTTATCAGCTATCGCACTGCACGTAGCCGTGATGAGACAAACACGATCGCACAGCAATATGTGGATTATCTGGCAGAGCGTAGTCTTACCATGAGGCTGAATTACAGTTTTTTCTGAATTTACCTATGGACTTTGCTACTGATAACATGAATAATACCCCGCAAAAAACACTTATGGAGATTTCCAGATGAAGAGCAGTATATTTCACGCCGCCGGGAAAAATTTTCTTGGCCATTCCGCCGATTGGTATAAACAGATCGTTATTACGTTCTTGTTGATAAATCCGGTTGTCTATTTCCTGATTGATCCTTTTCTCGCGGGCTGGTTGATTATCCTGGAGTTTATTTTCACGCTGGCTATGGCATTGAAATGTTATCCCCTGCAACCGGGTGGCCTGATTGCGCTGGAGGCCGTGTTGCTGGGTATGACCACACCTGTTTCCGTGATGCGTGAGTTGGAGGCCAATCTGGAGGTAATCCTGTTACTCATTTTCATGGTGGCGGGGATTTATTTCATGCGGGATATGTTGTTATACACCTTTACCAAGCTCCTGTTGAATGTGCGTAACAAGATGATGTTGTCTTTTCTGTTCAGCATATCGGCGGCGGTTCTGTCGGCGTTTCTGGATGCGCTGACTGTTACTGCGGTGTTGATTTCCGTGGCTGTCGGTTTTTACTCTATCTATCACAAGGTGGCATCCGGCAAAAAGTTTCATGACAAGCATGACCATACCGGCGATCACACTGTGCATGATTACCACCGTGAAGATCTGGATCAGTTCCGCAGTTTTTTGCGTAGCCTGATCATGCACGGCGCGGTAGGCACGGCATTGGGCGGTGTTTGCACTCTGGTCGGTGAGCCGCAGAATCTGCTTATTGCGAAAGAAATGGGCTGGGAGTTTATTGATTTCTTTTTGCGTATGGCACCCGTCACCATGCCGACCCTGGTCGCCGGCCTGATTACCTGTTTGTTTCTGGAGAAAACCGGTTGGTTCGGTTATGGCACCAAGTTACCGGAGGCGGTGCGTACGATACTGGTTGAGTTTGATGCCACGCAGTCCGCCAAACGTACGCCCGACATGAATGCCAAGCTAATCGCCCAAGCGATTATTGCCCTTATTCTGGTATTGGCCCTGGCCTTTCATGTTGCCGAAGTGGGTTTGGTCGGCTTGATGATTATTATCCTGCTAACGGCGTTCACCGGTGTGGTTGAAGAACATCAGATTGGCCGCGCCTTTGAAGAGGCCCTGCCGTTCACGGCATTATTGGTAGTGTTCTTTGCGGTGGTGGCGGTGATAGAAGATCTGCATTTGTTCTCGCCTGTTACGAATTATGTTTTATCTCAACCTCTTGATCTGCAGCCGATGATGTTTTTTACCGCAAATGGTTTGTTGTCCATGATCAGCGACAATGTGTTTGTGGCGACGGTTTATATCAATCAGGTGGTTGCGGCACACGAGGCGGGGAGTATTACGCGGGAACATCTTGATGTGCTGGCCATTGCCATTAATACCGGCACCAACCTGCCCAGTGTCGCCACGCCGAATGGTCAGGCGGCTTTTCTGTTTCTATTGACCTCGGCTCTGGCACCGCTGATCCGGCTTTCCTATCTGCGTATGCTGTTCATGGCGATCCCTTACACGATAGTTTTATCCATTGTGGGGCTTGCTGCTATTGCGATTAATTTTTGATTCCGTATTTTTTTGTGTCATAATAGCGCGCTTTCGTGAGATAATGATCTGAATGCTTGATTTCCTTATAACAAATGCCTGGGCTCAGGGCGGCGGACAGCAGGGTGGTGGCTCCTTCCTGCTGATGATGGTGCTGTTCTTCGTCATCTTCTATTTTTTCCTGATACGCCCCCAGAGCAAGCAGGCGAAGCAGCACAAACAGATGGTCGAGGCCCTGGCCAAAGGGGATGAGGTCGTGACCGGCGGCGGCTTGCTGGGCAAGATCCTGGAGGTGGGTGACAGCTTCGTGTTGCTGGAGGTGGCCAAAGGCATTGAGGTAAAGGTACAAAAACACACCATCTCCACTGTTATGCCCAAGGGCACCGTAAAAAGTTTGTAGCAACATTATGAATCAATATACATCCTGGAAATACTTTCTCATTTTTGCCATCGCCGTTATCGGCGGGGTCTATGCCCTGCCCAATGTCTATGGCAGTGATCCGGCATTGCAGATCTCGGCTTCCAGAGGTGCCGAGGTAAGCGAGTTGACCGGGTTCTCCGTGGAAGATGCCCTGGAGCAGGCGGGCCTGAGTAGCAAGAGTATGACGGTGCAGGAAAACAACTCAATGCTGATCAGGTTTGACAGGGAGGAGACACAACTACAGGCACAGAAGGTCATTGCCGATGCTCTCGGGCAGAACTATACGGTGGCGGTGAATCTGGCCCCGGCCACCCCCGGCTGGTTGCGCTTCCTGAATGCCCGACCGATGTATCTCGGCCTGGACTTGCGCGGCGGTGTGCATTTTCTGATGGAGGTGGATATGCCGGCGGCGATAGCAACCGCCGAGCAAAGGTATATCTCCGATATCAAGGTGCAACTGAGAGAGGAAAAAATACGCTACAAGACTATTAGCCGTTATCGCGCCGGCGGCCTGTTGATCCGGTTTCGCGATGGCGGGCATTTGCAGAATGGCATCAGGGAGATTGAAGACCTGTTCACGGAACTGGAATTATCCGAACTTGATGCCGGGGCGAATGAACATCAACTGCTGGTCAGCATCAGGGAGACAGAGGTTGAGGAGATTCAGCGGTTGGCCCTGCAACAGAATATCGTCACGCTGCGTAAGCGCGTCAATGAGCTGGGTGTGGCCGAGCCGGTGATCCAGCAGCAGGGTGTCAACCGGGTGGTGGTGCAACTGCCCGGCGTGCAGGATACGGCGCGGGCCAAAGAGATCCTGGGTGCTACGGCTACTCTGGAGTTTCGGATGACCGATCAGGAACATGATCCGCAAGATGCCGTGGATGGTCAGACGCCTGTCGGTTCCAGTCTGTATTATGATCGGGCCGGGGAGCCCGTGTTGCTCAGAAAAGATGTGATGCTGACCGGTGATTACATTATCAACGCCGCCGCCGGTTTTGATTCCCGGACCGGTAGCCCCAATGTGTCTATCACGCTGGACGGCAAAGGTGCCAAGCGTTTCGCCGATGCCACCCTTGAGGAAGTGGGCAAGGCGATGGCGGTGGTGTTTATTGAGAACGACATTGAGGAAGTGATCAACGTCGCCACTATTCAGGAGCAGTTGGGCAAGTTGTTTCAGATCACCGGTCTGGACAGTCCGCAGGAGGCCCGGGATCTGGCCTTGCTGTTGCGGGCGGGTGCCTTGGCCGCACCGATCAAGATCGTTGAGGAGCGTACCGTCGGCCCCAGCCTCGGGCAGGATAATATTGATAAAGGCACCTTGTCCGTGCAGATCGGTTTTGTGCTGGTGCTGATATTCATGCTGTTTTGGTACAAGGTGTTCGGGGTGGCCGCCAATGTGGCCCTGACCCTCAATCTGGTTCTGATCGTCGCCCTGTTATCTATCCTGCAGGCTACCCTGACCTTGCCGGGTATCGCCGGCATCGTGCTAACCGTCGGTATGGCTGTGGATGCCAATGTGTTGATCTTCCAGCGTATCAAGGAGGAACTGAGAAACGGCAACTCGCCGCAGACGAGTATCCATGCCGGTTATGAAAAGGCGTTCTCAACCATTGCCGATGCGAACATCACCACTTTGATTGCCGCCCTGGTGCTGTTCAGTTTCGGCACCGGCCCCGTCAAGGGCTTTGCCGTAACGCTGTCTCTGGGCATTATCTGTTCCATGTTCACCGCCATCATGGTAACCCGTAGCATTATCAATCTGGTTTATGGCGGCAGAAGAGTAAACAAACTGATGATCTAATCTTGCAAGGCAATACACAATGAAGACAAACCCGCAAACCACCACACAGTTCAATTTTATGTCCAGACGCAAACTGGCGGCGGCGTTGTCCGTGTTGTTGTTGCTGGTCTCCATCGGTTCTCTGGTCACCCGCGGGCTTGAGTTTGGTATTGATTTCACCGGCGGTACTCTGGTTGAAGTGGGTTACGGTGATGCGATTGATCTGAATACGGTGCGGACAACTCTGGCCAATTCGGAGTTCGGTGATGCGGTGGTACAGTATTTCGGCACGGCACAGGATGTGTTGATCAGGCTGGCACCGCGGGAGGGCAAGAACAGTGCCGACATCAGTGAGGCGATAATACAGTTATTGCGGCAAACCGATGCCTCCGTTACGGTGCGGCGGGTGGAGTTTGTCGGGCCGCAGGTCGGGGAGGAATTAACCAATGATGGCGGGTTGGCGATGATCTATGCGCTGCTGGGTATTTTTATCTATGTGGCATTACGCTTTCAGCGTTTGTTCTCGCTGGGTGCGATTGCGGCACTGGTGCATGATGTGTTGATCGTTCTGGGCCTGTTTTCTGTCATTCAACTCAGTTTTGATTTGACCGTGTTGGCGGCACTGCTGGCCGTGATCGGTTATTCACTCAATGACACCATTGTTGTGTTTGATCGTATCCGGGAAAACTTTCGGCGGCTACGCACAAGTTCGTCGGTGGATGTGATCAATACCTCGCTGAACCAGACGCTCAGCCGCACATTGATTACCTCGGCGACGACCTTGCTGGTGCTAGGTGCCCTGTTTTATTATGGCGGCGAGGTTATCCATTCTTTTTCCATCGCGCTGATAGCCGGCGTGCTAATCGGTACTTATTCTTCTATCTATGTAGCCAGTCCGGTAACCCTGGCACTGGGCATCAGCAAGCAGGATTTGATGCCGGTGGATTCAGAAGGTCTGGACAAGGATCGGGGGGCGGCCGTCTGATCCGGCTTGAAGATCGTCGCCGACAAAGCCATCCCGCTTGCCGCCCAATTGTTTTCCGGCATGGGCGACATTGAACTCATACCGGGCAGGGAGATAGACAACAAGGCGTTACAGGACTGCGACATATTGCTGACCCGCACGGTAACCAAAGTCAATGAGGCATTGCTGCAAGGCACCCCCGTGCGTTATGTCGCCAGTGCCAGCGGCGGTGTGGATCACATTGATCTGGCATATCTGCATAGTCAGGATATTACTTTTATGCACGCGCCCGGCTGCAATGCCCGGTCGGTATGCGAATATGTGTTGAGTAGTCTGTTCTGTTTGCAGGATCAATTTCCGTTTGAGTGGGGTAGCAAGCAGATAGGGATAGTGGGTCACGGTCATGTCGGTTCACTGCTGGCCCGCTGGTTACGTACCCTGGGTTGCACCGTCACGGTATATGATCCGTTCATCTATCCGGAGCGGGATATGGAAGAAGTCTTGCAAGCAGACATTATCACCTTACACGCCCCCCTGACAGACAGCGGCCCGTACCCGACCCGGAATATGTTTGATGCAGAGATATTTTCCCGCCTGAAAAGCGATGTCATTCTGATCAACACTGCCCGCGGCGGTATCATACGGGAGCAGGCATTGATGGCCTTTCTTACGGCCAACCCGGATGCACATGTCATTCTGGATGTGTGGGCAGACGAACCGGACATCAACATTGAGTTGCTACAACGGGCAAGCATCGCCACCCCTCACATAGCGGGTTACAGTCTGGATGCGAAATACAACGCAAGCCATATAGTTCATACTTATCTGTCAGAGGCCATTCGTCCCCGAACAGGGGACGGTGATCCGACGGTAAGCCCGCAAACCGGGGAGCAACCAAACCTGAAACTAAACATTGAAGATGATCTGGAGGCAGTCAAAATGGCGGTATTGGCCAGTTACGATGCACGCAGCGACAGTGCCGCCCTGCAGCGCATTTCGTCATTACCACGAGTATCCCGTCCCGCCTTCTTCGATTCTCTGCGGACAAACTACCCGATACGCCGGGAGTTTCCGAACACACAACTGCAACTGCCACCGGCCCGCCCCGCGTTACGAGAAAAACTGACGGCCCTGGGTTTCACACTCCACCCTCAAGCCACCTGATCACCATGAAACTCGGTTTCCTCGCATCACACAACGGCTCCAACATGCAGGCCATCATTGACGCTTGCCGGAGCGGGCAAATCAAGGCCGCCCCTGTCGTCGTTATCAGCAACAACCCGGACTCGGGTGCATTACAAAGAGCAAGACGGGAGTCCATCCCCGCTTGTCACCTGAGTAGCCGCAGCCACCCCGACCCCGCCGCCCTTGAGCAAGCCATCCTGCAAGCATTACAGCAACACGAGACCGAGCTGGTCATCTTGGCCGGTTACATGAAAAAACTCGGCCCGGCGATCATCTCGGCTTACCGCAATCGCATCCTGAACATCCACCCCTCGCTGTTACCGGCCTACGGCGGTCACGGCATGTATGGAGAAAAAGTACACCATGCAGTATTGCAAGCAGGAGAAAAAGAAACCGGCGCATCGGTACATCTGGTAGATGAACACTACGACAACGGCCGAATACTGGCCCAAACCCGCGTCCCGGTACAACCCTCCGACAATATCAACACCCTGGCTGCCAGAGTGTTGCAACAGGAACATGAACTCTATGTACAGACCGTAGCTGACATCGTCACAGGCAAGCTCCCGTTGCCTTAACCCTCCCCACCAAAGCAGGCTTCGCCTGCTTTGGCTCCCCCTCAAGGGGGGAGCAGTAACACCGACAATGTCAAAGCAGGCTACCGCCTGCTTTGTCTCTTCACGCTACACACCGCGGTTCCGCCCACCAGCACGGATAACTTCCCTTGAGGGGGAGCCGGTGGCACAAGGGCGCAAGCCCACAGTGGCTCCGGTGGGGGGACCCTTGCCATAAAATCCCCCACAAATTATCATTAGCAGTCCAAACAGGATACTCCCACCCCTCAAACAAGCGCCGAACCAAAGCGCGCACAGAGTCAACCCGAATGAACAACAAAAACAACGATCCAGCCAGCATAGAAATAGGCCCCCTCTCCAACCACCTCTGGGAGGCGGCCAACGTCCTGCGTGGGCCGGTTGATGCCGCCGACTTCAAGACATACATCTTTCCGATGCTGTTCTACAAGCGGCTCTCCGATGTTTATACCGAGGAATTCACCACCGCTCTGGAAGAGTCCGATGGCGATACCGATTTTGCCCAATTCCCCGAGAACCACCGCTTCCAGATTCCAAAGGGATGCCATTGGGATGACGTTCGCAGTAAGAGCACCAATATCGGCAACGCATTGCAAAAGGCCATGCGCCGCATTGAGCAGGCTAACCCGGACACCCTGCAAGGCATCTTCGGAGATGCCCAGTGGACCAACAAGGAACGCCTCTCCGATGCCTTGCTCAAAGATCTGATAGAACACTTCTCCCAGCTCAATTTGGGCAATGAGCAATGCAGGACAGATGTCCTCGGCCAAGCTTACGAGTACCTCATCAAGAAGTTCGCCGACCTCACCAACAAGAAAGCTGGCGAGTTCTACACTCCACGTCCCGTAGTCGCACTGATGGTCCGTATGCTTGCTCCCAAGGCAGGGGAAACCGTCTATGACCCCGCCTGTGGCACTGGCGGCATGCTCCTTGAAACGCTACACCACGTCAAAGAGCATGGCGGTGACGAGAAGCTCATGCTTGGCAAACTCTACGGACAGGAAAAGAACTTGACCACATCCTCCATCGCTCGAATGAATCTCCTGCTACACGATGCGGAAGACTTCCACATCCATCGCGGTGACACCTTGCGCCAACCAGCCTTCCATTCAGGTGACAATCTGGCCACCTTTGACTGCGTCATTGCCAACCCGCCTTTCTCTCTGGACAAGTGGGGCGATGACATCTGGCTCAACGATCCCTACGGACGCAACTTCGCCGGTATGCCTCCAGCCAAAACCGGCGACTTCGCTTGGGTTCAGCACATGGTCAAGTCCATGAACCACAAAACTGGACGCATGGCCGTGGTACTACCCCACGGCGCACTGTTCCGCATGTCCAAGGAGGGCAAAATAAGACGCAAGCTACTGGAGATGGATATTCTTGAAGCAGTAATTGGTCTCGGACTGAACATATTCTATGGCACCGGGCTAGCGCCATGCGTACTGGTCTTTCGCAACAGCAAATCAAAGGCTCGCCGTCAGAAGGTGTTATTCATTGATGCCTCAAAGGAATTCAAGGTTGGCCGAGCTCAAAACGAACTATTGCCCGAACATGTGGACCATATCCATCACTGGTACAAGGGGTATCAGGATGTAGAAGGGATCTGTCGGGTCGTCACGCTAGATGAAATCCGCGAAAACGATTTCAACTTGAACATCCCCCGTTATGTAGAACCAGTGATAGAGGAAGACACCATGACTATTGATCAGGCCATTGATAATCTCAAAGAGTCGCTACAAGCAGCATACGCTACCGAAGACCGGCTCAAAATTCTTCTGCAAAAAAGGGGGTTGCTACAATGACTAGTACCAAAAAATATGCGAAAAAGTCTTTACGTGTGTTGGTGAAACGTGTTTTTTCAAGTTCATTAGAAAAACCTAAAACTATTACATATCAAGATCTAGCATTCAAAATAGACCTGCTAACCAAACATGGTGAAGGCCATGCACACGAGATGGGGCGGGTACTCGGCGAGATGGGTAGAGACCTGCGGCATATCGAAAAGAAATGGGGAGAACACATTCCATATATTCAAAGTTTCGTTGTACGCAAATCTGGTAAGTTTAAAGGCCTCCCTGGAGACGGCCTTGAAGAGTTTTTGCGTGGCTATTCTATGCTATCTATGAAAAAGAAGCGCGATAAGGTCCACGCTGAATATGCTCGAATTCTTCGCTTCGGTATTCGCTGGAATGATGTGTTGAAGGATGTTGGTCTTAAGCCCATCAAGCGCAATTCTGATAATGGCCCACCAACTGTGCAGGGACATGCCGGAGGCGGTGAATCACCAGAACATCTTGCCTTGAAAAATCATGTTCTCGCCCACCCAGAACTGGTTGGTTGTAACAAAAAATATGAACCCATTTCTGAATATGAATTCCCTTCTTCCGACAAGGTAGATGTGCTCTTCAAGTCACCCACCAAATGGGTAGCAGTTGAAGTCAAGTCGCGCGTCTCGGATAAACTTGAAGGAGATTATGAGCGCGGCATATACCAATGTGTGAAGTATAGAGCACTGCTTAAGGCAATGAGAAAAGCTAAACGTGGATCAGTTCCTAAAACCATTAAGGTTGTGCTACTACTTGAGAAACGCCTTCCCAATAAATACTCGAAAACGGCGAAAGCACTCGGTATTGAGGTGATAGAAGGGGTCTCCGTACCGTAAAGTCACGATGAGTAAGCACCTCTCTCAAACTGAATTGGAATCCTACCTCTGGGGTGCGGCCATCCTATTGCGCGGTCACATAGATGCAGGAGACTACAAGCAATTCATCTTCCCGCTACTGTTCTACAAGCGCCTGTGCGATGTGTATGACGAAGAACTGGCTGACGCTCTGGAGGAATCCGGCGGTGACAAGAAGTATGCCTTGCTGCCCGAACAGCACCGTTTCCAGATTCCAGAGAAAGCACACTGGAAAGCCACTCGCATCAAGGTCAAGAATGTCGGCAAGACAATACAGGATGCCTTGCGGGCGATTGAGACGGCCAACCCAGATACCTTGTACGGTATTTTCGGCGATGCCCAGTGGACTAACAAGGATCGTCTGCCGGACCACATGCTACGGGAATTGATTGAGCATTTCAGTCAGCAGACTTTATCACTATCCAACTGTCCGGAGGACGAATTGGGAATCGGCTATGAGTTTCTTATTAAACAGTTTGCCGACGATTCCGGCCATACCGCCGCTGAGTTTTATACCAACCGCACCGTAGTTCACCTGATGACCGAAATGCTTGAACCCAAACAAGGTGAGTCAATTTATGACCCAACCTGCGGTTCAGCAGGGATGCTGCTCTCAGCCATCACCCACTTAAAGCAGAAGAAAAAAGAATGGCGCAACCTGCACCTGTATGGTCAAGAACGTAACCTACTTACCTCAGCCATTGGCCGAATGAATCTGTTCCTGCACGGCATTGAAGATTTCAGCATTGCTCGCGGCGATACCTTAGCCAACCCCTCTTTTGTGAAACGCGATCGACTCATGCAGTTTGATCTGGTCTTGGCCAATCCGCCTTACTCCATAAAGCAGTGGGATCGCGATACCTGGGCCGTTGATCCCTGGGGCCGCAATATTTACGGCACCCCGCCCCAAGGTCGTGCCGATTACGCTTTCTGGCAACACATAATCAAAAGCATGAAAGCCAAGACGGGTCGCTGCGCTATCCTATTCCCGCATGGTGTCCTGTTCCGCGAGGATGAACAGGCGATGCGCGAGAAACTTATCGCACATGATGTGGTGGAATGTGTGCTGGGCCTTGGCCCCAACCTCTTCTATAACTCTTCAATGGAAGCCTGTATTGTTATCTGTCGCATGGCCAAGCCGAAGGTACGCAGAAACAAGATACTTCTTATCAATGCAGTGAACGAAGTAACCAGACAGCAGGCACAGAGCTTCCTCGCTGACGACCATATCCAAAGGATTGTGGCATCCTATCAGGCGTTCAGGAACGAGGAAGGACTCGCTAGGGTGGTAAGTAACGACGAAGTGCGGCAGAATGGTAGCAATCTGAGCATCCAACGCTATGTGAGAGCACAGACAACAGCGACAGGGAAGGTAGCGGAAGACAGCCCAACATTCGGTGCTGCCAGCCTCAACCAAGCCATCTCCAACTGGCAAGAGAGCTCAAAAACCCTGCGGAAATCCATGGCTAGCCTCTTTGATGTGCTTGGACAGCAGGGGATATCGTCAGGCTTGCCGAAGGTCCCCAAGAAAAAGAGACGGGGGGGCGTAACCCATTGAAAATACAAACAAATATCATTTTACCGGCGCCGGTAAAATGATACGGGAGAAAGCGAATGGATAACAAAATCGTTCAGAAAATGCAGTCGCAATTTGACTCGTTGAGTCATAGGCTGGAAGAAGAGGATGTAGAGTTTTGGTTTGCCAGAGAGCTTCAGGAACCCCTGGGATATGGCACATGGGAACGTTTCAAGGACCCGATAGCCAGAGCCATTACTTCTTGTAAAACAATGGGTTACGACCCAGACGACCATTTTCGCAACGTTGCGAAAATGGTCAAATTAGGTAGTGGGGCGGAACGGGCGATCGAAGACTTCATGCTCACTCGCTACGCCTGCTATCTGATTGCTCAGAATGGTGACCCGCGCAAAGAGCCCATTGCCTTCGCCCAGAGCTACTTCGCTGTTCAGGCCCGCAAGCAGGAACTGATTGAAGAGCGAATGCGCCTACAGGCCCGTATTGATGCGAGGGAGCAACTGCGGGAGTCTGAAAAATCCCTGTCCGATAACATCTATGAACGCGGAGTGGATGACGCTGGCTTCGGGCGCATCCGATCCAAAGGCGATGCCGCGCTTTTCGGTGGTCACACCACCAAAGTGATGAAGGAGCGGTACGGGATTACTAAAACTCGCCCGCTGGCCGACTTCCTGCCGACCCTGACCGTCGCCGCGAAGAACCTTGCCACCGAGATGACTAATCACAATGTTCAGCAGCAAGACTTGCAGGGCGAACGCCCCATTACCCAAGAACACGTGCAGAACAATGAAAGCGTCCGCGGTATGCTGGCCCAGCGCAATATCAAGCCGGAACAACTACCGCCCGAAGATGACATCAAGAAACTTGAGCGCAGGGTTAAATCTGAAGAGAAGAAACTCGAGCAGCAATCAAGGAAGCTGCCACAGGATTCTGGTGATGAGCAGGGACCACCTGATGCTTGAACCTATTCAGCTATCTGATGTATTCCCCGATGAACCTGGTGCGCCGGTGGACTTAGGCACCTTTAAGGTTGATTTCTGGATTGAGGACGACGGACGCAATCGGTCCCACGAAATGAAAAACGTAGATGTAAAAGGTACCCTACTACTTCGTCCTAGGGACCGAGTGCATCTAACAATACCTGGCATTCCAGTTGGCATATCGCTAGCAGCCATGACTTCGGCAAATGCACTAATACAGTTTCAGGGGCAAAAACCGATTCGGTGCCTATCTCATTCCAATGATGGCACATCGTCAATTTGGGAACCGCTTGAAGGACCATTAGAGATTAAGCATTCGTCAGACCCTGGGTTCAGCATTGAATTCGTCCTGTTTGGATTTCCTGACTATAGCAGCGAACAACGTACTAG
>JBPCXW010000143.1:0-13964 GCA_051008185.1 Gammaproteobacteria bacterium | reverse complement strand
TTGAGGGGGAGCCGGTGGCACAAGGGCGTAGCCCGTAGTGGCTCCGGTGGGGGGACCTCGCCACAACTATTGACATACATGCCCAAAACGGCAATAGTGAGTCAATCAATTATTGCGTTTCCCGGAGATTGTGATGCGATTCAGACTATTCAAGACCCCTCTCTACCTGTTGCCATCGGTGCTCATCAGTGCCGGGGTTATGGCCGATGTTGCACCGCCGGATTGGCGGCAACAGCAATCCGAGCAAATCTGGCAGGAAAACATACGCTCGCAAACCTTTCAGCAGCGGGAAATCATTGACGATACGGGCAACAGGATCCTGCAAGTCAAGGCACCTTTCCGGGCGGAAGATGCCACCATTGTGCCAATGACAATTCACACCCGAATCCCGCAGACAGCCGATTCGTACATAGAGAAGATGCATGTCTTTGTTGATAGAAACCCGGTACCGCTTGTAGGCCTGTTTGAGTTCACCACCCACAGCGGCAAGGCCGATCTGGCCATGCGTATCCGGGTTGATAATTTCACTTTTGTACGCGCCATCGCCGAATTGAACACAGGCGAGTTGTATATGAGTAAAACTTTTGTCCGGGCAACAGGCGCCTGCTCCGCCCCGCCACCCAAAAGTATTGATGACTCCATCGCCAACATGGGGCAAATGAAGATGCGTACTGTTGGCGAACTCGCCCTGGGCGAACCCAATCTGGTGCAACTGCGAATCAAGCACCCCAATATCACCGGCTTGCAACCGATGAAGATCGGCTCCCGCGTCCGGCCACCGCCGCATTTCGTCAGTTCATTGCAAGTGGATTACGAAGACCAGTTGATCATGAAGGCTCAGCTTACCTTCTCAGTCAGCATGGACCCCAGTCTGCGATTTTTCTTTGTGCCGGAACAGGCCGGGAAAATGAAGATACAGGTAAAAGATACCAGCAATAACAGTTGGGAATCGGAGCACACCATACAGCCGGGCCGGGGGGCCAGCCCCGTACCGGGATAAACCGCCGGGAGCGGGCCACGCGCGACCTTGCCCGTGCCGTAGCCGTCTGTCGCAGTAACGCTATTCGCTGATGATGTTATTGTCCTTGTCGCGTTTCACTTCCACCCGCCTCACCGCCGGACATTGCATATCGGCTTTTTTCCGCGCCGTATTCAGCTTTTCCAGATACTGATCACCCAGTTCGTTCTCCCTGAAAATGCCGCCTTTTTTGCCGGGCATCCGCTTGTAACGTTCCATCAAATTACCTTCTTCATATTCCTTGAAGCTCAATTCATCCTGCAACACATCATGTTTGCAGGCACAGGTGATAAGGTTTTCCTCGCTTTGTTTGCCGAGCATAGCCATACAGGTCACCACCATTCTGACGGTATCAATGGTCGGATACGATGCCGCCGGCACGACAACGGGGGACAACAAGAGCAAAAATAGCAATTTACGTGACATAACACTTCTCCAGTAGGTTTACCGCGACAATAGTAACAGATACCGCCAGATTGACCAGACCCTGTCCCTGACTAATCCCGAATTTCTGCAGCCGTTCCAGCACCCGATTCACACTGCCCTGATTTTTCAATACAAACCGCCTGCCGCGCTCGCCGTAGTCGTGCCGTTTGTCGGCATCGCCCAGCCAGTCCAGCACCCGTGCCGCCAGTTGCGCCGCATCATTGACCAGCACAATGGCCTCGTCCCGCCGCATTCCCTGTACGATCTCGTCAAAGTTGGCGGTATGCCGACCACTGATGACAGGCAGGCCCGCCGCGGCCGGTTCCAGCACATTGTGCCCACCGACGGCGACCAGACTGCCCCCGACAAAGGCGATATCCGAGCAGGCATAAAACACGGCCAACTCCCCGAGGCTATCCACCAGAAAGACCTGACTGTCAGTGCCCCGGCTATGCGCGGCACTGCCTGACACCACCGACAAATCAAGGCTTGCGGCCAGTTCCCGTATCGCCCCCACCCGATGCGGGTGTCGGGGCACCAGTATCAGCAGACAATCCGGCACCTGCTGTAATATCGCTTTACAGGCACTGAAAATGATCGCCTCTTCCCCCTGATGGGTGCTGGCCGCGATAAAGACCGGCCTGTCGGGCGCCAAAGACCGGCGTAGCGCCTGTCCCCGCGCCAGTGTGTCATCGCTGATGGCGACATCAAATTTGATATTACCGCTGACATAAACAACCGCCGGATCGGCCCCCAGAGCCAGCAAGCGGTCAGCATCTGATTGGGTTTGCGCGCATAACAGATCAAACCGCTGCAAGGTGTCGCCGATGAAACCGGCCACACGCCTGTAAGCGAAATAGGACCGGTCTGACAGACGGGCATTCACCAAAACGGTCTTTGTCCCCTGCCGCTGACAGTAATAAAGCAGATTGGGCCAGATCTCCGTCTCCATGATAATCAGCAGGCGCGGGTTCAGCGCACTGATAAAACGCCGGATGGCATGCGGCATATCGTAGGGCAGATAAAAATGCTCAACCGCGTCGGCGAACAGTTGTTGCACCAGCGCCGCACCGGTCGGTGTGATCGTTGTAATGACCAGACGTTGCCCGGGCTGCTGTTGCAGCAGCCTGTCAATCAACGGCCTGGCCGCCTGCACCTCCCCCACCGATACCGCATGTAACCAGACAAGCGGCTGCTCATTCCCCGTGAAACGTATCCTGCCCAGACGTTCGCCGATGCGTTTCCGGTAGGCCGGATTACGCAGGCTGTTGAATAACAGTTTCGCTATGACCAGCGGTGCCAGCAGATAAAGGAGGGTACTGTAGAATATACGCATGCTGTCTCAGGTTGCCCGCATACCACGGGCGTGCTATAAAGCGGTTCGTTACAGAAGTTGAATTTTATCACAGAGTTGTCATCACAGATATTGAAATGCCCAAGATAATCACAGCCCTGATCATACTGCTGAGCAGCCTCGCCGGTCAGGCGGAACCGCAGCTCAGCCGCTTATCGCCGCCTGTTTTTGAGGTGCAGTACAACCTGTATCGTTCCGGGGCAAAAATCGCTCGAATCCAGCGGCGTATCTCGCAACTGGAGAATTCGCAATTTGAATATTCTTCCGAGACCAAAACCATCGGAGTAGTGTCCCTGTTTAGAAAAGATCACATCATTGAAAAAAGTATCTGGGATTTCCATGACAATATCCCGAAGCCCGGTTTCTATAGTTATCAGCATACCGGCGGTAAAAAAGACCGGGCGGTCTCCATCAGGTTTGATTGGGACGAGTTCAGGATTACCAATACCATCAACGGTGATGCCTGGCAAATGCCGACTGAACCGGCGGCTATGGACAAACTGCTTTATCAGGTGGCGTTGATGCTGGATCTGGAGGCAGGCAATTCTGTTTTTTCCTACAGCATCGCCGACGGGGGCAAAATCAAAAATTACACATTTGAAAAACTGGGCTCAGAAACGATCAAAACATCTCTGGGCGAGTTTGATACCATCAAAATGATTCGCTACAAGGATAACGGCAAACGCAGTGTCACTTTCTGGTGCGCCAAGGCGTTGCGCTTCTTGCCGGTCCGGGTGGAAAATATAGAAAAAAGCGGCAAAAAGACCGTGGCGAAAATCCGCTCACTGAACGGCATAAGCTCAGCCGCTGCCGAGGTCCCGTAACATCGCCTGTGGCGGCCTGTAGCCACGCAACACTCTGCCGTCCCGCAAATAGATTGCCGGTGTACCGGTCACACCCAGAGATTTGCCTAATTCATACTGCTCCCTGACCGGATTGGCACACTTCCCCGCCTTGACCTGCCCGCCCGATTTGGCCGTGGTCATCGCCTGTTGCTTGTCGCTACTACACCAGATGGCCTCCATATCATAATAGTCCTGTGAATCTATGCCGGCCCGCGGGAAGGCCAGATAATGGACACTGACCCCGAGCCGATTCAACTCACCCACATCCCGGTGCAACTTACGGCAATAACCGCAACTGGTGTCAGTGAATACATAGATATCGTATTGCCTGTTTTGGGCGGGGAAAGTGACGGTCTTGTCCAGCGGGACGGTATTGATAATATCCCGCCGAACCTCAGTGCGCCGACCTTCGCTGACATTGGTCCGCGCTCGCAGGTCTATCAAATCGCCCTGCAACATATACTGCCCGTCGCCCGTCGCATAGACAACTTCCGTGCCCAGCAAGACTTCATACAAACCCGGCACCGCGGATTCCCGTATCCGGGTAATCTCAGCGGATGGGAAGGCATTTTTGATGCTGTCTCTCACTTGCTGATTGTCGTCGGCAGACAACGGCATTGACAACATGCCGAATAACATCAGGCCAACCCATCCCAAAACAGGACGGCTTTTTACAGAACGACTTTTCACAAGACAACTTTTCACAGAACGATTTCTCATAATCCACTTCCTCCACTATCTGTTCCCGCCCAGCTTACCACAGATCAGCCACGGGGATGATGTTCCGCATGCAAACTCTTCAACCGTTCTCTGGCGATATGGGTATAGATTTGGGTGGTAGATATATCGGCATGACCCAACAGCATCTGCACCACCCTCAAATCGGCCCCGTGATTCAGCAGATGGGTGGCAAAGGCATGCCTTAGCTTATGCGGGGACAGGGGTTTGGTGATACCGGCTATGATCGCGTATTTCTTTATCGCATACCAGAAAGTCTGCCGTGTCATCGCCGACCCGCGACGGCTGGGAAAGACAACGGCCTGCATATCACCCTTGAAAAAGTCGGACCTGGCCTCCTGCATATAACGTTGCAACCAGTCCGCGGCCTCTTCGCCCAGCGGCACCAGACGCTCCTTGTTACCTTTACCGATCACCCGCAACACGCCCTGCCCCCGATTGATCTGATCCACCCCCAGTTGCACCAACTCCGATACCCGCAACCCGGTGGCATACAATACCTCAATCATCGCGCGATCACGCAGACCAATGGGAGTAGTAGTATCAGGCGCGTCCAGCAGGGCCTCAACTTCCGCCTCGGTCAGCGACTCAGGCAAGGGCCGACCAATGCGGGGCGCCTCTATCTGTGAGGTAGGATCATGTTTCAACCTGCCTTCCCTGACCAGATACTGAAACAACCGCCGCAAACTGGACAAGCGACGAGCCGAGGTGCGTGCCGACCTGGCGGCCTGGCTTGACATCCAGGCCTGAATATCACCACCTTGCACCGCCTCCACTTCTACGCCGCGTGCAGCCGCCCATTCCGCAAACGCATACAAGTCCGCACGGTAGGCACTGAGCGTGTTATCACTGAGCCCCCGTTCCATCCAGATAGCATCAAGGAACTGATCAATAAGCGGCCTGGCCGAACTGCCGTGCCGTTCCACTCACAGCCGCCTAGGAGGATGCCTTGATTTTTTCCTTGATACGGGCGGCCTTGCCGCGGCGATCACGCATATAGTAGAGCTTGGCCCGGCGCACATCACCACGGCGTTTTACCTCAATAGAGGCAATGGACGGGCTATGCGTCTGGAACACACGCTCCACGCCTTCGCCATAAGAAATTTTGCGCACCGTAAAGGAAGAGTTCAACCCGCGATTCTTGATCGCGATAACCACCCCTTCATAAGCCTGCAACCGCTCTCTTTGCCCTTCCGTTACCTTCACCTGCACAACAATGGTATCGCCGGGGGCAAACTCCGGGATGTCTTTGCTGAGCTGTTCTTGTTCCAACTGTTCAATAATGTTCATTGCACCAAACTCCACATGTTTAATCTGTGTTGCATTCGCTGATATATTCAGCCAGCAACTGTTGTTGTTCCTCATCCAGTTGTTTCTTATCCAGCAGCTCCGGCCGCCGTTGCCAGGTCCGTCCCAGCGATTGTTTCAGGCGCCAGCGGCGTATGGCCGCATGGTTTCCACTCTTCAGCACCTCCGGCACGGCCAACCCGGACACCTGTTCCGGACGGGTATAATGCGGACAATCCAGCAGGCCATCGGTAAACGAGTCCTGCTCTGCTGAATCCGCATCCCCCAGCACACCGGGCAGATGACGCGCAACCGCATCAATAACCACCATCGCCGCCAATTCACCGCCGGACAGCACATAGTCTCCTATTGACCATTCCGCGTCCACTTCCAACTCAATCAATCTTTCGTCTATGCCCTCGTAACGGCCGGCGATCAAGATCAGATTCTGCTCCGCGCCGACCACCTCCGTGAACATATCCTGTTGTAACGGGCGACCCTGTGGCGACAGATACACTACTCTGGCACCGCTGATCTGTTGTCTGGCTACCTGAATGGCCGCCCGCAACGGCTCAACCATCAACACCATTCCCGGGCCGCCACCGTAGGGCCGATCATCAACCTTGCGATGCACACCCTCGGCGTAATCACGCGGATTGAAACTCAGCACTTGCAGTGCCTTCACCTCAATCGCCCGGCGGGTCATGCCGTAATCCATTATGGCCGCCAGCATCTCCGGGAACACGGTTACCAGACCGACTTGCAACATTCAGGACGCCGCTTCCCAGTCAACCACCATACTGCCGGCCGCCAAATCCACTTGTTTTATATAAACCTCATTCACCCAGGGTATGAGATAGCGTTGCTCGCCTTCCACAACCAGCACATCATTGGCACCGGTCTCCTTGACCCCGGTGATCTTCCCCAGCCTGTGACCGGCGAGATTGACCACCTCCATATCCAGCAGATCATGCCAGTAATGCTCACCGGCCTGTAATGCGGGCAGTTGTCCGGTGCTGATACTGATCTCGGCACCGACCAAACTCGCCGCCGCCGCCCGGTCTGTTATGTCATCCAGTCTCACTACCAAACCCTTGCCCTGCTGACGGCCTTCACTGTGATTGAAACGCTGTGTCCCGGCATCGCCATCCAGTGCCCAGGGACAATAATTGAATATGTTCTCTTTAGGCCGGGTGTAGGAATACACCTTTACCCAACCCTTGACACCATACACGCCGATCAATTTGCCGATGATGACCCGGCCCTGCCGGGGATCGGCCTCCGGCATTGACACTTACCCGGCGGTTGCCGGGGCCTCCCGGTTATCCTTGATGATCTTCGCCACCCGCACCGAGGCCTGCGCCCCCTGTGACAACCAGTAATCAATCCGCTCCTGATTGAGCCTCACGGCCTCCTCATCCTCACTGACGGGTGTCGGGTTGTAAAAGCCCAGCCGCTCAATGTATCGGCCGTCACGGGGAAACCGTGAATCGGCGACGACGATGTGATAGAAGGGACGTTTTTTCGCGCCTGCGCGCGCTAGTCGAATCGTTACCATATATGTGCTACCTGACAAATTATTGTTGTGCCACCCTGAACGGGCCGCTGAAAAAAGGGGGCTATTGTACGCAAAATTGAGTAAAAATAAAGCCCGTACTAACAGTCAGTCGCAACAGATCTTCATTACACCCTCATAACCCATTGAAATAAAAGATATAATACCCATTATCCGGGCCGCGGACTACGCCGCGCCCAGACGCTCGCCAGGATGGAACCACTGATATTGTGCCAGATACTGAACAGGGCACCGGGCAAGGCCGCCAGCACCGGAAACTTGTCCAGTTGCACCAGGGCGATGGCCATACCGGAGTTCTGCATCCCGACCTCAATGGCCAGAGTACGACAAACCCGCCGCTTGTAGCCGAGCAACCTGCCCGCATAATAGCCGCCGCACATACCCAGCAGGTTGTGCCAGAAGATCACCGCGAGCAACGGCAAGGCCAGCAGACTGAGTTGCTCCCCGGTGCGGGCCACGATAATACCGATGATCAGGATGATCGCAATGACGGAGATATAGGGAAAGAGCTTCCTGACACCATGCAAGATATTGTGGAAACAGTAATTGATACAGACCCCGACACAAACTGGCAACAAAATAATTCGGAATATGTTGGACATCATCTCCACGACCGGCACGGCGATCATCTGCCCCAGATACAGCCAGGTCATAACCGGGGTCAGCACTACCGATACCAGAGTTGATACGGTAGTCAAGGTGATAGACAAGGCCACATCACCCCGCGCCAGATAACAGATCACATTGGATGCGGTACCACCGGGACAGGCCCCGACCAATACCAGACCGATAACCAGTTCCGGGGGCAAACCGGCAATCTCACTCAGCAACCAGCCCAGCAAAGGCATCAACAAAAACTGCAACCCGGTACCGACAGCGATCAGCCGCGGCCGTTTGAGAATCTCAAAAAAGTTACGCGGGGTCAGGGTCATGCCCATACCCAGCATAACCAGACCTAGCAACGGAACAATCAACCCGCCCTGATCGGATAACAACGCGGGATAATAATAGGCCACGATGGAGACAGCTATCGCGCCAATAGGAAGTAAAGTCGTTGCCGGCATGGTCTCAGTGTTATGCGATTCTGTTGGAAATGCAACCGGTCTGACACCCGCCTGACCTTTTCGCACCGGTCAGCGGCTCGCATGACCCTATATCAGGATTGTAGCTACCCAAGTTGTACGACGTATGAGAAGCACCTCAAGTTTACCAACTTTTTGGTCGCTACTCTTCAAACGAAATGGTAGTGTTTTCAATTTTGTCAAACTTCATCGATATTTTACTAATTCAACTCCAGCTTCTTTATACGCATCTTCGGAAGTTTTAAAAACGCCACTTTTTTGATATTTTCTCAATTTTCTATTTTCGCTTTTTGAGACATAATTGAATTTTCCATATTTTTTAATATAAAGATCCGAAAGTGTTTTAACAGGATCAATTTCATTTTTCCAATTATGCTTTAATATTTTTTGTGCTGCTATTTTTCTTGGATAAGGGTGATCTTCGCTTCTTTCGCCTTTTGCTTTTGCCTTTTTGCTTATTTTTCCTGTAAACAAGACATCATTCTTTTTGGGCAAATACCATATTGCCGCACCCACAGTGGTTTCAATGAATTGTTTACTTTTATCGTCAGATGATTTGTAGAATTTTTGAACTCCAATGACTAATTTTAGTAAAGCATTACATTTAATTTCTACTTTTTTTTGAAAATTCTTATCCGACATTATATTCTCCTGTGATCTGATTTTTGACTGAGTGTATCCGCGTACTTTGAGAAGCGTCACTTCACTCCGAAACGCTGAGAAAGATCCATATCTTCCTCAGGGCGCGACTTCGCCAGCGTCTGGCCTGGGCGTGAGGGCTCCAGGAATGTCACTGCACTGTAGTAATCATCCAGCGAGACGAAAACACCGTTTTTCTCGGCCCATTTACGCATCCGTTGATTGCAGGTACTACCCCAGGACAGAATTTCTATTTGCCAGCCGCGTTTGTGCAGGCGTTCTACTGTGGAGTGAAACCCTATACCATCGTAGAACCCGGCACCGTCCCCAGTGAGTAGCACCACTGTGCCCGGGTTTCCGTTGTTGTCAAAGCCGTCCTCTAACATCTGTAATTGTAACATTCGGTCTGGCATCTCTTGCTCGCCTCGGCCTGAATCGCCACGGTCAAACAAGTGAACTTCTACGCCTTCGGCTTCCAGCTTATTCCAGTGCGTCCGCAGTTCCGGTGGTACTGAACCGGTTAAGACTGCTTTTGCCACGGGACGGTCCGCATGCGCCAATCGCAACATATTTGCGAAATGAACACGCACACGGTAGCGGACATCGGGGCCTTCTTCCCGTTCCTCAGCTAACTCCCGGGCTCCAATGAAGATATTGGAGTTATCCCAATAAATGAAAACTCTGTTTTTGTCTTGGCTCATAATAGGTACGCTGGCGGTTGTAGTAAGATGCGGTGCTGTTTGCTGTTGTTGAAGTATAAACCTCTTACCCAAACCACCGCAACAAAAAGTCTTTTTCAGCATGAAATGGGGCTGGAAGGCTTGGAAAGCTTGTAAGGCGAGCCACAGGCGACGCCTGATGCGGTGGGAGGATAGCGGATGCTGTCAGACTACGCTTCGGCGAAATGATGGCGTGCAGTTGTAGTATAGTAGGGATATGAATACCGCCCGCCCCTGCTGCTATGTCCTGTTACTGATCTGTCTTGGCCTGACGACGGTGCAGGCCGATGCCGATCAGGACTGGCCTCTGTATGGTCGTAGCTATGATAATCAGCGCTACAGTGAGCTGGATCAAATCAATACAGATAATGTTGCCGGGCTGACGCCTGTCTGGCGTTTTCATACCGGCAAGATCGGGACTTTTCAGGCCAGCCCTATCGTTAAGGGTGGGGTGATGTATATCACCACCCCGTTCAATCATGTCATCGCGCTGGATGCGCAAACAGGTCGGGTGCTCTGGCGTTATGAACACCGCCTGAGCCGTGATGATTTCTGTTGCGGCCCGGCCAATCGCGGTGCCGCTGTGGCCGGGGAATATGTCTATACCGTCACTATTGATGCCAGACTGATCGCGCTGAACAAACACACGGGTAAAGTGGTATGGGATGTGGCCCTGACCGATACCGATGCCGGCAAGGGTGAACAACTGACTGCACTGCCCGGCATGGCTGAGTTGGCCGGGGCGGTGCAGACCGGCCAGACTGGTTATACGGCTAACCTCGCCCCGCAGGTGTATGATGGCAAGGTCTTTGCCGGTATCACCGGTGCCGGTTATGGTCTGCATCTGGATCTGGAACAGGACGGGGAGCAGATATTGTCAGTGGGCGGTATATCCGGCGGCGGTCATGGGCTGCGCGGTTTTCTGGTGGCTTATGATGCCGCCACCGGTGAGGAAATATGGCGCTGGTATAGTGTGCCGCAATCAGGCTGGAGCGGTGAGTTCAGGTCGGCTACGGAATGGGGGCAATCGTATAATCGCGATCTGGCGGCTGAACTTATGGCCGCAAAAAAATACCCGGATACCTGGCGCTATGGTGGCGGTTCCATTTGGACCACACCGGCTATTGATCCGGAACTGGGGCTGATTTACATCGGCACCGGTAACCCCTCTCCGCAGATGGATGACTCTACCCGCCCGGGCGACAATCTGCATACGGTGAGTTTGGTTGCACTGGAGATCGCAACTGGAAAACTGCGCTGGCATTATCAACAGGTGCCGCATGATCGCTGGGGCTATGATGTGGCCAGCCCGCCGGTATTGTTTGATTTCAAACACCGGGGGGAGACTGTCAAGGCTATCGGGCAGGCCAGCAAGCTTGGCTGGTTCTTTATCCATGATCGTAACAACGGTGAGTTGTTGCATCGCAGTGAGGCCTTTGTGCCGCAAGACAATCTGTTCGCCCGCCCCAGTGCCGAGGGTGTGCGTATCGTGCCCGGCACCCTCGGTGCCTGTTCCTGGTCACCGACTGCGTATCACCCTGATTTACAGCAGGTGTTTGTCGCCGGCATCTACCAGCCCTCGCTGTTTTTCTCGCGCAAACTCAGCCCGGCCCCGGGGCGTCCCTGGGAAAGTTTTACCTTTTTCAAAAAGGCTAATGAGCCGGACTGGGGGTTGCTGAGTGCGATCAATGTTACTAGCGGCAAGATCGTCTGGCAGAACAAGGTGCCTGATCCGATGGTCGGCGGTGTGCTCGCGACGGCGGGCGGATTGCTGTTCAGTGGTCATGGTGATGGGCGGTTTGTCGCCTACAAGGCTGACGATGGCGAGGCATTGTGGGAATATCAAAGTCGTTATGGTGTTAATGCACCGCCTGTTACTTATATGATAGATGGTGTGCAGTACATTGCCGTGGCCGCCGGTGGTAATAAACTGTTTGGCTATAAAACAGGGGATGAGGTATTGGTGTTTGCGTTGCCTGGCTTCGTGGATCAGTAGTTATGAGGCAAATTCAGCAATGGCCCCCCACCGGAGCCACTACGGGCTACGCCCTTGTGCCACCGGCTCCCCCTCAAGGGGGGAGCTATTCGTGCCGATAGGCGAAGGCGGGGCGCGTGGAGTGAAAAGGCAAAGCAGGCGGTAGCCTGCTTTGACATTGTCGGTGCCGGTGTTACTACTCCCCGGTTAAGGGTTTCTCATGGTGTTATTGCTCCCCCCTTGAGGGGGAGCCAAAGGAGGCGAAGCCTGCTTTGGTGGGGGGCCATTGCTGAGTTTGTCTCATACGCTAGACCTTGCGCCCCAGCGGGTCGTCGGGGTTGATGTCGTCGCGGAACGGGCGCTTGCGATCCAGATGCGTTAGTTGATACACCTTGCCAATCCAGTTATCCAGCACCGCCTCGGCACTGTCATGCCAGGTGTTGTCCAGGTCCGGTACGATCAAATGTTCAGGAAAGTCAGGCATGGCCGAGCCTGCGGCCCGCGCCTGCTGTACCCGTTGCCTGAATTCATCCAGGATTGCCTTGCTACGCAGGCCCAGATAATTCTCGGGGAAAGGCGGATAGTTGCCGGTCTCGTCGCGGATGTAACGCCCGACCTCGCGCTTATACTCTTTTAACAAACTGATAATGTCGTATTCAGGATGCCCCTGAAAAAACACGATGCGTATCCCGTCCTCACTCACGGCCAGATGCACATCAGACTGCTCGCTCTCTGCCAGCACCTGTAACCCGGCCTGTTGAAACTGCTCCGCCGTTATCACATTAAAGCGGGAATGGGGTACATCAAAACGGGTATTCATCCCGGCGACCAGTGGATGTTGCCGATCTGCCACCCGATGGGAGAATATCCCCCAGCATTTTTGCTGCAGCGGCAAACGTTTTTGCCCGTAACGAAACTGCAACACGGCATGAGTCGCCAGACAGGAACAGAGGATTGAAGTTACATTGTTGTATGCCCAATCAAAGATTTCCCGTAACGGTTCCCAGAAGGCCTGGGTGTCCAGGTCCGGCCCGACTACATTGGCACCGGTGATGATCAGCGCATCCAGTCCCTCCTCCTGAATCTGTTCAAACGGTTTGTAGTAGCCATCCACATGGGCTTGTCCCTCGGCATCGCGGGGCAATTCTGTAACGGTAAAAGGATGTAAATAAAATTGTGCGATCTGATTGCTGCCGCCGATCAGGCGAAAGAATTGTCGTTCGGTGGCCTCCAGTGCCTTGTCCGGCATCATGTTCAGCAAACCGATATGCAGTTCGCGGATATCCTGTTGCAAGGCGGCGCGGCGCGGCAACACGGTCTCACCTTCGGCAATGAGACGCTGGAAACTCGGTAAATCAGTATCGGCAACAAGTGGCATAGTACTAACCTGATGATCTATCAATGGCACGACAAACGAGATCAATGAAGCCCGGTTCATTATTGATGGCCGCGATCTCTTTCGTGGTGACGGTATAACCGAAATCCCTGGCAATGTCTTCATAACGCGGCAGACGCGCCCGAAACAACCGCGGGAACACCCAGCGCACAAAGTCGTCAGGGTTGATCTGGGCGATGTACTCCAAGCCGTTTTCCTGCATATAAACCTGCAACTCCTGATGCAGAAAACTCTCCCGGTAGTATAGCGGCTTGGGTGCCTGCTGAGCCCGTTCCAGCAATTCCCGTTGATCTTTTTCCGTGGCCTGGATGTACAGGATCAGGGTATGTTCGGCCAACACCTTGATTACCTCGGCGTCCATTTCACACAGACTGCCGCCGGCATCATTCACAAAATGTTCATAGCCGTAAACCGTAT
Source organism: Gammaproteobacteria bacterium (assembly GCA_051008185.1). Classification (GTDB taxonomy): domain Bacteria; phylum Pseudomonadota; class Gammaproteobacteria; order Eutrophobiales; family Eutrophobiaceae; genus CAXMWX01. The sequence continues at coordinate 492 of JBPCXW010000143.1, read as the reverse complement.
GTACCTTGTCAATGAACTCCGGGACATCAAGCATCGTCGCCGCCTCGGCTTTGCGGTGTAATTCCTGCCGGCGCTGGAACTCGCCGAGGTCCAGCCCACCGGCCTCGGGATCGCCCAGCTTGCCCAGGAAAATGGATAGCAGGGTCAGGTTATCAATATCCAGATTATTGGCGATATGTACGGAATCCGACCGCAACAACTCCTGCAAGACCGGCACCCGCATGGCCTGTTGTTTGATGTTGTCCAGGATCGGCTCATCCAGATAACGGGTGCCGATGCGGTAATCGCCTGAGTAGTGAAACCAGTTTTCCTTGCGTATCAGCCGCGCCAGAGTGGTCTTGCCCACCCCGGACATTCCCAGCAAGGTAATTGCCTTGCGATCCCAGGCCCTGAATTCCCGGCTGTTCATTTTCATGTTTACGACCCCGCTGTATCAAGGAAGTGTAACAAATTCAGCAATGTCCCCCCACCGGAGCCACTACGGGCTACGCA
>JBPCXW010000142.1:0-4098 GCA_051008185.1 Gammaproteobacteria bacterium | reverse complement strand
GGTGGCGGACATCCTGGGAAACACATTCTGCATTTTCAGTTCCCCGAACTTTTTGTCTTGCACCGTGATGATGGCCTCCCGTGCGGCAAAGTGTTCGTCCTTCAGCATATCGGCGGCGGTGTAGATCTTGCCGTTGGGTATGCCATACTCATTCATCTTGTCGCGCAATTCAGCCGCGGTCATCGTGCGGGTCCATTTGGTGATCATATCGTCCAGTTCCTGTTGCCGTTCGCCGCGGGCAGTGTGGGTGGCATAGCGTTCATCCTGCGCCATTTCCGGATGCCCTATGGCCTCGGCAAAGCGTTTGAACACCGTGTCCTGATTGGCGGCGACCAGATAGTCACCGTCTTTGGTGGGATAGGCGTTGGACGGTGCCACATTCGGCAGGATAGAACCGGTGCGCTCGCGCACATAGCCGCCGATCTGATATTCGGTTACCAGTGATTCCATCATCGCAAACACGGCCTCATAAATCGCCGAGTCGATCACCTGACCGCGCCCGGTAGTCTCTCTGGCATGCAGGGCACTGAGTGTGCCCATACAGGCATAGCAGGCGGCCAACTCGTCGCCGATGCTGATGCCCATACGGCTGGGCGGTTTCTCCGGGTCACCTACGACATAACGCAAACCACCCATGGCCTCGCCGATAGAGCCGTAACCGGCCTGTCCGGCATAAGGACCGGTCTGGCCAAAACCGGTGACCCGCACCATGATCAAACGCGGATTGATGTCGGCCAGATCTTCATAGCCCAGGTTCCAGCGCTCCATCGTGCCGGGGCGGAAGTTTTCAATCAGGATATCCGCCTCGGCGATCAGTTGCTTGATGATCTGCTGTCCTTCCGGCTCGCGTGCGTTCAGCGTGATGGACTTTTTGTTACGTCCGACCACCGGCCACCACAGGGATTCGCCCCCGGCCTTTTCCTGCCCCCACTCCCGCATCGGATCACCGACCCCGGGTTGCTCTATCTTGATCACCTCGGCCCCCATGTCCCCCAGCAGTTGCCCGCAAAAAGGGCCGGCCAGCAATACCCCCATCTCTATGACGCGGATATCCGCCAGCGGGCCGAGTTGTTTGAATTTGTCAGCTTTATTCATTGGATTATTCAGGCTCCGGAGCGATAAATTGTATACATTACAGACGAAATAAGGCATTATTATCACTTAATATCACGATATTGTATACACTAAATGTCGGCAGAGGTGCTACTATGCCTGTAACCAACCCCGCTGACAGCGAACAAACCGGAAAATATATGGCGGAATTCATTGAAATTATAGATGTCGCCCCCCGCGACGGTCTGCAAAGCCAGCCCGTATTACTGGATACAGACCACAAGCTGGAATTGATCCGGCGTCTGATTGACGCCGGGATCCGGCGTATGGAAGTGGCCAGTTTCGTCAATCCGAAACGGGTGCCGCAAATGGCCGATGCCGAGGCGGTGATAGCCGGATTACCGCAACGCGATGATGTCACCTATATCGGTCTGGTATTGAACCAGCGCGGTTTTGAGCGCGCCGTCGCCAGCAACATCAATGAAATAAACTGTGCCGTGGTCGCCTCCGATACATTCAATCAACGCAACCAGGGTGCCACCACCGAGCAGACCATGCAGGTGGTGGCCGACATAGCGAAAGAGATACAGGCCAACTCACTGCGCGGTACCGTCACAGTCAGTGCCGCATTCGGTTGTCCCTTTGAAGGGGAAGTGTCGCCTGATCGCGTACTTGAACTGTGTCAACGGCTGGCGGATATGGGGTTTGAGGAGATCTCCCTCGCCGACACCATCGGTGCGGCGACACCGGCGGAGGTATCCGCCCTGATCAAGCGGGTCAGACAGGCACTACCGGCGATAACCCTGCGTTGTCATTTCCACAATACCCGCAATACGGCGGTGGCGAATGTCTATGCCGCCATTCTGGAAGGGGTGAGTATCTTTGATACCAGTTGCGGTGGTCTCGGCGGTTGCCCGTTCGCCCCGGCGGCGACCGGGAATGTCGGGACTGAAGATATACTGTATATGATCCACCGCATGGGCCTGCAAACCGGAGTGGATATTGAGAAAATTATTGCCACAGCCAAATGGCTGGAAGGGCCGTTGCAGTCAAGCATGCCTGCGATGCTGACCCGTGCCGGGGTGTTTCCCGCCCCCGCTGCCGGGGTTAGTGCCTGAGGACGGCATCACAGACAGAGAGAGTAGGTAGCGATGAAGAAGAACAAGAACAGAGGCATGATATGGCATACCGATTAGGTGTAGATGTAGGGGGAACCTTTACCGATCTGCTGCTCATCAATGAGGCCAGCGGGGCGACCTTTACCGCGAAGGTGCCATCCACCCCGGCGGATTCATCTGTCGGCGTGCTGAACGGTATAGAACGCATAGGCAACGCATCCGGTATCAACCCGCAAGACATATCCCGCGTGATGCACGGCACCACCGTGGCGACCAACGCGGTACTGACCGCGCGCGGCGCCAGGGTCGGGCTGGTCACCACCAAAGGTTATCGGCAGGTATTGCAGGTCGCCCGCTCTTTTTGTCCCGGCGGTCTGGGCGGCTGGGTCAGCTATGTCAAAAAGCCGCTACTGGCACCGCTGGAACTCACCATTGAGGCCGATGAACGCGTATCGGCAGACGGTGAGCTCATCAGGCCACTGGATGAGGATGCCTTGCGCAAGTCCCTGCGCGAACTGCATGCCCGCAAGCAAGTGGAGTCCCTGACCATCTGCTTCATCAATGCGTATATCAATGGTGAGAACGAACGCGTTGCCGCGCGCATCGCCGCCGAGATCTTTACCGACATCCCGATCTCCATATCCAGCGAGGTCGTGCCGGAGATGCAGGAGTATGAGCGCGCCGAGACCACGGTAGTCAATGCTTATGTGCGCCCCGAAGTCGCCCGCTATGTCACTAATCTGCAAACCGCGTTGCAGGAAAAGATGGATGATGTGTCCCTGTCCATACTGCGCTCCGATGGCGGTCTGGCCTCCGGGCGCGCCGCTGCCGAATCACCGGTCAATCTGCTGATGTCAGGACCCGCCGGCGGCGTGGCGGGGGCGATCTATTTTTGCAGCCGCGCCGGTTATGACAACATCATGAGCTTTGACATGGGCGGCACCTCCACCGATGTCGCCCTGATTCAAAACGGCAAGGCGCGGGTGCGACGGGAAACGATCGTCGGGGATGTCAGGGTACGCGCCCCCTCCGTAGATGTGCGTACCATCGGCGCCGGTGGTGGCTCCATTGCCTTCGTCCCCGAACTGACCCGTGCCTTGCGCGTCGGCCCGATGTCAGCCGGTGCCGTGCCCGGCCCGGCGGCCTATCTGGCAGGCGGGGAAGAACCCACCGTGTGTGATGCCAACGTGGTGTTGGGCTATCTGCCGGCGGATGTACAACTGGGCGGTGATATGGCGATCAACAAGCAGGCTGCGGAGAAGGCCGTACAAAAAGTCGCCGATGCGATGGGCATCGGGCTGATGGAAGCGGCGGAAGGCATTATCAAGATCGTCAATGAGGCGATGTTCGGTGCCTTGCGCCTGGTCTCCGTTGAACAGGGACATGATCCGCGTGATTTTTCTCTGGTCGGCTTTGGCGGTGCCGGTCCGTTGCACGCCAATGCACTTGGGTTACTCAGCGGTGCCTGGCCGGTCATCATCCCGCCGGGGCCCGGCGTGTTATGCGCCTACGGCGATGCGACCACACAGATACAGGACGAGGCGGCCCGCAGTTATGTCACGATGGCCAAGGAGGCAGTCAGCGAAAGTCTGCTGGCCGATTTGCAAGAGTTGAAAGGCAAGGCCTCGGAGTCCCTGCATGCCGATGGCATCGCCGCCGCCGATCTGGAGGTGTTTTATCAAGCCGATCTGCGCTACGCCGGGCAGGCCTATCAGATCACCCTGGACTTCACCGAAGCGGAATTGCAAAAAAACGGCATTGCCGGCCTGACCGCCCACTTTGATGCCGAACATGAACAGTTATTCACCTTCGCCCTCGGCGAGGGGCATGAGATCGTGATGATCCGTGCCATCGTCAAGGCCCGTTCAAAGGCCATTGCCGAATTACAAAGCGGACAGGAAGGCACTACTCTGGAACAGTGCAAGAT
>JBPCXW010000141.1:0-7368 GCA_051008185.1 Gammaproteobacteria bacterium | reverse complement strand
GAGCACGGGAGGCCTGGTCAAGATGGGGCTGGACCCGACCCGCGGCCAGTTGCTGGGCCTGCTGGTGCAAGAGCCAAGCTGGAAGGAACGGGCCTGGCAACAGGGTGGCGTGATCGGGCGCATCATTATCTTCCTCGGCCTGTTTGCGATCGTGGTCGCCGGGATGCGCGTCTATACGCTGATGCAAGTCAGTGTCGGTGTCGCCGCGCAACGCCGCAACCCGGGCAAGCCCAATAAGAACAACCCGCTGGGCCGGATCTTGCAGGTGTATGTTGATAACCAGAATATAGATACTGAATCCCTGGAGATGAAGATGGGTGAGGCGGTATTGCGGGAAGCACCGGCGCTGATCCGTTTCAATACCCTGCTCAAGGTTATCGCGGTAGCGGCACCGTTGCTGGGCCTGCTCGGTACGGTAACCGGCATGATCCTGACCTTCCAGGCGATCACGTTGTTCGGCACCGGTGATCCGAAACTGATGGCGGGCGGTATCTCCCAGGCCCTGGTGACCACGATGCTCGGCCTGTGCGTCGCCATCCCGGTAGTCTTTTTACATGCCCTGGTTGCCGGACGCAGCCGACGCATCATTGAGGTGCTGGAAGAGCAGGCCACCGGTCTGGTGGCCGGATCCTCACAAAACCGACCCGGCTAATCATTGATGATAGACATCATCTACTACGTGTTGCGGGGGATAACCGGCCTTGTCGGTCTGGAGCAGGGCTTCGTCAATATGTGGGAGTCCATCCGCGATTTCATGGAGATGGGCGGTGATGTGCTGATACTGATAGCCGTTGTCCTGACCTTCATGTGGCTCATGATCATTGACCGGTTTATCTATTTCGCCACCGAGCACAAGCAACATGTCAAGGCCGCCATCGCGCAATGGGAGGCACGTCAGGAACGTAAATCCTGGCAGGCCCACCGGATGCGGGAGGCACTGATTTCCGAGGTGAATTTGCAGGCCACCCGTTATCTCAATCTGATCCAGGCCTGTGTCGCACTGTGCCCCCTGATGGGCCTGCTGGGCACGGTGACCGGCATGATCGCCGTGTTTGAGGTGATGTCACTATTGGGTACGGGTAATGCGCGGGCGATGGCGGCGGGCGTATCCAGGGCCACTGTTCCGACCATGTCCGGCATGGTAGCGGCCCTTTCCGGGGTGTTCATCAGTGTCTATCTGCAGCGCAGGGCGACTGCTGAAGTTGAGGTACTGGGCGAACACATGACGATGGATCACTAACAACACATACATTATACAGGTGCGTTATGCGTAGAATAACTAAGGCAGCAACAGGCGATGATGAATCCCAGGTAGATCTGACGCCGCTTATTGATGTGGTTTTCATTATGTTGATTTTCTTTATCGTGACGGCGACTTTCATCAAGGAAACCGGCATTGATGTGAACAAGCCGGATGCGCCCACCGCCGAGGTCAAGAAAAAGGCCAACATCCTGATCGCCATTGATGCCAACAACAACGTCTGGATCGATCGCAGAAAGGTAGATATCCGCGCCGTGCGCCCGAATATAGAACGCCTGCACGCCGAAAATCCACAAGGCTCCGTGGTGATACAGGCGGATGAGGAATCAAAAAACAAACTGCTTGTTGCGGTGATGGATGCGGCAAGGCAGGCAGGTGTGTATAACATCGCGCTGGCAGCCGAGAGGTAATTTTTATGTCGGCGACCGCTACACCTGCTACTCGCAATGTTGCTGATAAACTTGCACAGCAAGGGCGGCGGTTGCTTGATAAATCAACTGCCACACCTACTACTCGCTATATTGTCACCGGCCTGATGGCCGGTGCTGTGGTATTCAGTCTGTTCTTTCTGATGCAACATCTCATCGCCATATCAAAAACACCGCTGGATGAAGACGAGCTCAACCGGATGCTGGATTTTGTCCGCGTACCGCCGGAGGAGCTGGTACGGCCCAACAAGCCAAAACCGAAAAAACCGCCGCCGCCGGATGAGCCGCCGCCGGAACCGCCGCCCCCGGCCATGGATAATGTGGCCCCCGAGACGCAGATGCAGGTGTCGGCGGCACCGGTCACGACCGGCATCAATCTGGATGCCAGTGGTTTCGGTCTGTCACCCGGCGATGGCGAATACCTGCCCATCGTCAAGGTACAGCCGGTTTATCCCGAGCGTGCGAGGGCACGCGGTATAGGGGGCTATGTGATAGTGGAATTCACCGTGACCCGACAGGGCACGACCAAGGACATCCGGGTGGTGGAGTCCGAACCGAGCAGGATATTTGACCGCGCCGCGATGCGCGCCGCCGCCAAGTTCAAATACAAGCCGAGGATAATTGATGGCAACCCGATTGAGGTGCCCGGCGTGCAGAACAAAATTACTTTTATCATGGAAGAGTAAGGGGATAAGCAGATGCCGATGATCAAATATGTCATGAGTTCTTTTCTTGCCCTGACCCTGATTGTCGCCGGTCCGTCGGTCAGTGTGGCGGGTGACAGCAGTTCCGGCGAGCAAAAGCAAAAACAGCGCAAGACCAAAAAGACACCCTCAATGAGTGCGCGGATTTATGAGAAACTAACCAAAGCACAGGAGTTGATTGAGGAGAAAAAGTATGAGGCCGGTCTGAACGCGTTACGGGCCATAGAAGCACTGCCCAAACTACAGAATTACGAAAAAGCCCAGTTGTATAATTATTTCGCCTATACCTATTTCACGATGGAGCAGTATAAGCAGGCCATCAATTACTACAAAAAAGTACTGGCACAACCTGACTTGCCGGAGGGCCTGCAACAGAACTCACTTTATACACTGGCCCAGTTGTATTTTATTCAGGAAGATTACAAGCAGGCGATAGCAACCATCAAACGCTGGTTTGCATCGGCCCCGAAGCCGACTGAAAACGCCTATATGCTACTGGGTCAGGGCTATTATCAACTGGAAGATTACAAGCAATCACTGGCATCGCTGCAAAAGGCCTATAAATTGGTCAAGGAACGCGATGGCAAGCCCAAGGAAAACCTGTTGCTGTTGATGCGGGTGAATTATTTCAACCTGGATGATTTCAAGAGCATGGTCAATGTCCTGAAGGAACTGGTGGTCCTTTATCCCAAAAGGGAGTACTGGTTGACCATGGCCGGGGCTTACTCCGAGCTCAAGCGTTTTGACAAGCAACTTGCCATTCTGGAGATGCTGTATGAGCAGGGTCATCTTGAGAAGGGTTCGCAGCAGTTGAATCTGGCGAACCTCTATCTTCTGCACGATGCACCCTACAAGGCCGCGGTGTTGATGGACAAGGGCATGGGCGAGAAAAAGATTGAACAAAATATCCGTAATCTGCGCCTGTTATCCCAGGCCTGGTTACTGGCACAGGAAAGCAAACGTTCCATTCCGCCTCTGAAGCAAGCGGCGAATTTGTCCAAAGATGGCGATCTGAATGTGCGGCTGGCCCAGGCTTATATGAATCTGGATTCCTACAAGGAGGCGGTAGCCTCTCTGGACGATGCGTTCAAAAAAGGCGACCTCAAAGACGAGGGTCAGGCCTACATCATGCAAGGTCTGGCCCAGTTTGAATTGCAAAAATTTGATGCCGCCATCCGTGCCTTCAAGGTAGCGACCAAAGACAAGAAAAACCGCAAGACTGCGGAAAACTGGTTGCAATATGTAACCGCCGAAGTGGACCGCAAGGAGCAACTGGAGGCAAGCCTCAAGAGTACAAAAGTCAGACGTTGAACGGAGTCATCTATCCCATCCGAATCCCCTCCGCAGGGAACGCCGATGCAGCGTGAATCCATGCAATACGATGTGGTCATCGTCGGTGCCGGCCCGGCCGGGTTGAGCGCCGCCATCCGCTTGCGGCAACTGGCACAGGAGCAGGGCTTTGACCTCAGCGTTTGTGTGCTGGAAAAAGGGTCGGAGACCGGCGCGCATATCCTCTCCGGCGCGGTGATTGAACCGCGTGCCCTGAATGAACTCATCCCCGACTGGCACGACCGGCAGGCACCGCTACACACGGCGGTTAGCAAGGACGCGTTTTATTTTCTGACCGGCGCCGCTTCCGCCCGCAAGGTACCGGGCCTTCTGCTACCGTCATCAATGCACAACCGGGGTAACTATATTGTCAGTCTGGGCAATGTCTGCCGTTGGCTGGGTGAGCAGGCGGAGGCCCTGGGAGTGGAGATCTATCCGGGCTTTGCCGCCGCTGAAATCCTGTATGACGAGGCCGGTGCAATCAGGGGAGTGGCTACCGGCGACATGGGGATAGCCGCCTCGGGCGGGCACAAGGACAGTTTTGCGCCGGGCATGGAACTGCATGCCCGCTACACCCTCTTCGCCGAGGGCTGCCGCGGTCATCTGGGTCGACAACTGCTGACAAAATTCGCGCTGGACAAGGATTGCGACCCGCAACATTACGGCCTCGGTCTGAAAGAGATCTGGGAGATTGATCCGCAACAACATCAGGCCGGGCTGGTCGTGCATGGCGCCGGCTGGCCGCTGAACGGCGAGGCGACAGGCGGTTTCTTCCTTTACCATCTGGAAGACAATCAGGTGGCGGTGGGCCTGATTGTGGATCTGGATTACAGCAACCCCTGGTTGAGTCCGTTTGATGAGTTTCAACGCCTGAAACATCACCCGCTGATCGCCGCCACCCTGACAGGCGGCACACGGCTGGCCTACGGGGCGCGTGCGATCAGCAAGGGCGGTTTCAATTCCTTGCCGAAGATGTCCATGCCCGGCGGTTTGCTGGTCGGGTGTGATGCGGGCACATTGAACTTTGCCAAGATCAAGGGTAGCCATACGGCGATGAAGTCCGGCATGGTTGCGGCACAAACCGTGTTTGAACACTTGCAGAATGGCGGCGCGGCGGGTCAGGACCTGACTCAGTATAACGACCATTTCAAACAATCCTGGGCCGGGAAGGAGTTGCGCCGTACGCGTAATTTCGGGCCGGCCTTGCACAAGTTTGGCGTTTATGTCGGCGGGGTTTTCAATTATCTGGAGCAACGGGTGTTGTTCGGCAGGTCGCCGCTGACCTTGCATGATACCCGCCCCGATCACGCCACACTGAAACCGGCCGCAGAGTGTAAACAGATAGAGTATCCCAAATCCGATGGCGTGTTGAGTTTTGACAAACTGTCATCGGTGTTCATCTCCAATACCAACCACGAGGAAGATCAGCCCTGCCACCTGACCCTGCAAGACGACAGCGTGCCGGTCGCCGTCAATCTGGCGCAGTACGCCGGGCCTGAGCAACGTTATTGTCCCGCCGCGGTGTATGAGTTTGTAGATGAGAACGGTGACAAGCGCTTGCAGATCAACGCGCAAAACTGCGTGCATTGTAAAACCTGTGACATCAAGGACCCGCAACAAAATATCGTCTGGGTGGCACCGGAAGGCGGCGGCGGACCGAATTACCCGGCTATGTAACCGCCGTAGTTTTCAGCCTGACCAGACCCTCCTGAACTGTTGTCGCGACCATAATCCCGTCCTGCCGATAGATCGCACCTCTGGCCAGGCCGCGGGCACCGGATGTGGACAGGGCCTCAAGGTCATACAACAACCACTGGTCAACACGAAAAGGACGATGAAACCACATTGCATGGTCAATACTTGCCATGATCAGTCTATCGTCAGAGCTGTTGAAACCATGCGGCATCAGGGTAGTCGGCAACAGGCCGTAATCGGAGAAATAGGCCAGTATGGAGCGGTGCAGATTCGGATCTTCCGGCAGGGTATCAATGCTCTTGAACCAGAACTGCCGTCGCGGTTCGGTGTCGCCGGTGGGTAGCGGGCGTAAATCAAACGGCGCAGTCAGATCGCCCATCTGCTGAACCTTTTCCGGCAACCGCCCGCTTGTGTTTGATTTGGCCTTCTGCATCCCGGGCAGGCTGTCGGGTGCCGCGATGTTCGCAGGCATGTCACTCTGATATTCAAGACCGGTCTCGGCCTTCTGAAAAGACGCGGACAAAGTGAAAATAGGGCGGCCATGCTGCACGGCAACGACCCGACGTGCAGCGAAACTCCTGCCATCACGGCTACGATCAACCTCATACACTATAGGTGTCTTGTGATCACCCTCGCGCAGGAAATAAGCATGCAGGGAATGTATCTGCCGATCTTCCACGGTATATTGCGCCGCCCTGAGGGCCTGCCCCAAAACCTGACCACCATAAACACGTCTGGTACCAATATCCCGGCTCGGGCCGCGAAACAGATTGTCTTCAAGCCGTTCCAGCATCAACAGCCCGATGAGTTCTTTCAGTATCGGTTTCATATCACCTCCGGGTTATTCCCATTCCAACTCTGTAAACGCACGGGTAACATTGCGCTTGTGGTTTTCCTCATATAGCAACCAGTTCAGCTTTTCCTGCGTACCCACCTGCTCCACAATGTCTTCCATGAATCCACCGGCGGCAATCGCATCACGGGTTTGTTGCAACAACACGTCAAGATAACGCCGCTGATCGTCCATTGCCTCAGGCCATGTCAGCACGGCCGGGCCATGCCCCGGCACGACCCGGGCGATGTCCTCCCGTTGCAACGCATCCAGCAGTTGCAACCAGCCTTTCAGGCTACCATCCAGCGCCGGTATGCGTTGCTTGAACAGCAAGTCACCCGCCCACAAGGTGCGGGTGTTATGGTCATAAACGGTAAGGTCGGTGTGGGAATGTGCCACAGACCGGGCCTGCAACGACAACACACGCTGCCCCAGATCCAGTTGCAAGCTATCCTGAACAATAATATCCGGACCGATAACAGCATCCGCACCTTCGGCCCCGAGATTGTCGGCAAAGTTTTGCAGAAAAAATTCGCGGTTATCCTCTATTGCCCCGGCCAGATTTTCATGCCCCACATATTTCACCTGTCGCTCAACGAACGCGACATTACCCAGGACATGATCAAAATGTATATGGGTATTGATCACATAACACACCGGCAGAGAGGACACCTCGCGCATGGCCTGATACAAACGCCTGCCCGCCGCCACCGAGCCGCCGGTATCAACAACGGCGATACAATCACCACCGACAATAAAACCGATATTGGCAATATCATCATTATGCGGGGCACTGATGGAAAGATGCCGCCCCTGATGCACATAAATACCATCGGCAACCTCCTGCAACGCAAATTCCGCCGACACAGGCGGCGGGATGAGCAGGCAAAACAGCACGGCAAGCGTGCAGACGGGGGTTTTTGTTCCAGCCTCAGGCATGGTATCCGGTTCCAGAAAAGGTTCTGCGTATCCTAACACCGCCACCGCAAGTTTCAAGGGCAGGGGACATAAACGGTTGCATTACCGGGCTTACTGTGTCAATATCCCACTACCCTGACAAAAACAACTTAAAAGGAGGAATTATGTTTGAGAATGAACAGCAAATAGTAGATGTATTAC
>JBPCXW010000140.1:0-17930 GCA_051008185.1 Gammaproteobacteria bacterium | reverse complement strand
CTTGGAAGGCTGAGGTTCTACCATTGAACTACACCCGCCAATTAACCCGCCAAACTAAACCCGCCAAAACTTCTTTCGCCGGCCCCGCCTTTGTTCTTACCCCCGCCACCGTAATGGTGGAGGGGGTAGGATTCGAACCTACGAAGGCAATGCCAGCAGATTTACAGTCTGCCCCCGTTGACCGCTTGGGTACCCCTCCAAAATTGGGTAAGCCGACCATTATGATTGGAAAATGTCGGGGTGTCAATATATGCGACGGAGAATCAGGCGACAGGCCGCCGGTTGCGGCAGGAATGGCAGATGGCAGGGAAAATAGGCTGTAAATCGCAAAAAAGGGGGGCTTTATGCCCGCACCAGTTCGCCGCTCAGTGCATCACGGATCGGGCTCGGACGCCTGTTTTCATCCGTCTTGCCGGGCAGGATGCAGTCCAGTTGGCAGCCAAAATAGGCTCTTACCCGCTGTGGGGTGCGGGCCGGGGCGGCGGCGGCGGGGTTGGCACTGGTTGAGACCAGCGGACCGCAGCTTGAACAGAGCCGCTGCACCAGCTCATGGTCGGGGATGCGGACGGCCAGAGTAGTATGGCCGCCGGTCAGCCATACGGGCGTATGGGCATAAGCCGGTAATAGCCAGGTGACGGGGCCGGGCCAGGAGGCCAGGATCTCCGCCCGGTTGTGCAGGCCGCTGAAATCCGCCAGATCGGCAATTTGTGCCGGATCAGCCGCGACCACGATTAGCCCCTTGTCAAGCTTGCGCCGCTTCAGGCGCAACAAACGTAGCACGGCGGTCTCATTCCAGGGATCACAGCCGAGGCCATAGACGGCCTCCGTGGGGTAGGCGATCAGTCCGCCCGCGGCGACACAACGGCCAGCCCGCAAAATATGCATATCATTCGCTCCGCGCCTATGGATAAGCATCTATCTATTTGATATAAGGGGGTCTGCACACTTTTAGCGGAAGACCCCGGCGAATTTTTTTCATAACGGTAGCGATGAGAGTAGAACCTGAATTTGATATGAGCAGACACCAATCAAGCCGATGGAAAACACTGATGCAACCGCTATATCACCCGGCGATCAGGATACCGGAATTATGCCCCGAGACAAGCGGGATATTGTCCCGGCACCGACGGCCACTATATTCACAGCGGCCAGACGTGATACAGTCTGTGCGAAACTTATGGAAGCGCTGCTTGGTCAGACGGTTTCCTTGTAACGCCCCGGCAAGATGTCAGGGCGTTTTACATTCAGCAAGCAAAGTGAGGTAATTTATGGGAAAGTCACTGGTCATCGTCGAATCGCCGGCCAAGGCGAAGACGATCAATCGTTATCTTGGAAATGACTACGTTGTAAAGTCCTCGGTCGGACATATCCGTGACCTGCCGGTAAGCAGTGCAAACAAGAGTACCCCGAGCTCGCGGGCAAAAGAAGCGGCCAAGCCCAGCAAGTTGTCGCGTGAGGAGAAGGCCAGAAAACAGCTTGTCACCCGAATGGGCATTGACCCGGACAATGGCTGGAAGGCGCACTACGAGATTGTCCCCGGCAAGGAAAAGGTTATCTCGGAACTGAAAAAGTTCGCCAAAAACGCGGACGAGGTGTATCTCGCCACCGACCTTGACCGCGAGGGTGAGGCCATCGCCTGGCATTTGCGGGAAGCGATAGGCGGCGATGACAGCCGTTATCGGCGGGTCATCTTCAACGAGATCACGAAAAACGCCATTCAGGAAGCCTTCAACAACCCCGGCGAAATCAATATGAACATGGTCAGCGCCCAGCAGGCGCGGCGTTTTCTGGATCGTGTCGTCGGCTTCATGGTCTCGCCTTTGCTGTGGTCGAAGATAGCGCGGGGGCTGTCGGCGGGGCGTGTCCAGTCTGTCGCGGTCAAGCTGATTGTGGAAAGGGAACGTGAGATTCACGCCTTCATACCGGAGGAATACTGGGAAGTGATCGCGTTGCTGAACGAGGAAAGCAATCACCCGGATGGTGAAGGCGTCAAGTTTCAGGTAAATAAACAGGGGGGGGAAAACTTCCGCCCGAGCAACAAGGAGCAAACAGATGCGGCACTGGCAATCCTGCGCGAGGCCGAGTTCAAGGTAAGCAGCCGCGAGGACAAGCCCACCCGGACGCGCCCCTCCGCGCCCTATATCACCTCAAGCCTGCAACAGGCGGCCAGCACCCGGCTGGGCTTCGGTGTCAAAAAGACCATGATGATGGCCCAGCGCCTCTACGAGGCCGGTTATATCACCTACATGCGAACCGATTCGACCAATCTTTCCGCCGATTCAATATCCGCCTGCCGGGAGTTGATTGGTAACGAGTACGGCAAGCAATACCTGCCGCCGGAGCCGCGCCTTTACGCCAGCAAGGCGGGTGCTCAGGAGGCCCACGAGGCGATACGGCCATCCGATGTCAGTGTGAAGTCAAGCGATCTGAAAGGGATGGAGCGGGACTCGGAGCGACTCTACGAACTGATCTGGCGACAGTTTGTCGCCTGCCAGATGCCGGATGCGGAATATATCAGTACCACTGTCTTGGTTGAGGCGGCTGATATGGAACTCAAGGTGCGCGGGCGCATCCTGAAGTTTGATGGTTACACCCGTGTGCAACCGCCACCGCCCCGCAAGGAGGACGAACAACCGTTGCCGAACTACGAGGCGGGCCAGTTGCTGAAACTGAAAGAGCTCCTGCCGGCCCAACATTTCACCAAGCCGCCGCCCAGATACGGCGAAGCCAGTCTCGTCAGAGAACTGGAAAAGCGCGGGATTGGCCGCCCCTCAACTTATGCCTCTATCATCACCACCATTCAGGATCGTGGTTATGTCACTTTGCAGAACAAACGCTTCTATGCGGAAAAGATTGGTGAGATTGTCACAGAGCGGCTCAACGAAAGCTTTGCCAACTTGCTTGACTATGGTTTCACCGCCCAGCTTGAAGAAGAGCTGGATGAGATCTCGGACGGCAAGGTGGAATGGAAGAAACTGCTGGACAAGTTTTACCGCGACTTCAAACAGAAGCTGGAGAAGGCCAAAGGCGATAACGGCATGCGCAACAACACACCGGCAACGATTGATGTGAGCTGCCCGCAATGCGACAAGCCGATGCAAGTTCGCACCGCCAGCACGGGGGTTTTTCTGGGTTGCTCGGGCTACGCCCTGCCGCCGAAGGAGCGTTGCAAGGAGACCATCAATCTGGTGCCCGGCGACGAGACCGTAGCCGCCGACGAAGACGAAGAGGCGGAATCACGCATACTGCGCAAAAAGCGCCGCTGTGAAAAATGCGACACCGCGATGGACAGCTACCTGATTGACGCCGGGCGCAAGCTGCACCTGTGCGGCAACAGTCCCGATTGCGACGGCTATGCCATTGAGGAAGGGGAATTCAAGATCAAGGGCTATGACGGCCCGATACTGGAATGCGACAAGTGCGGGGAGGAGATGCAACTCAAGTCCGGCCGCTTCGGCAAATACTTTGACTGCATCGGCAAAGAATGCAAGAACACCCGTAAGTTGCTACGCAGCGGCCAACCCGCGCCACCCAAGATGGACCCGGTGCCGATGCCCGAACTGCAATGCCGGAAGGTGGATGATACTTATGTATTGCGCGATGGTGCGGCGGGCATTTTCCTTGCCGCCCGTCAGTTTCCCAAACACAGGGAGACGCGGCAACCTTATATAGATGAATTGCTGCCTCACCAAAGCGAGATCGATCCCAAGTACCACTATCTGTTGCGCGCACCGGCCAAAGACGCGGCGGACAGGCGCAGCATGGTCAGGTTTGCCCGCAAGACCGGGGAGCATTATGTGATGACCGAAAACGACGAGGGCAAACCTTCCGGCTGGCGTGCCGACTATGTGGATGAGGCGTGGGTGGAAACCGACAAGTCAGCCGGTCGCAAGAAGAAGAAAAAGAAAGCGAAAAAAAAGAAGAAGCGGAAGAAAGAAAAGTAAGCCTGTTGAGCGTCGCGTCAGTGCAAACCGGCCTCCAACTCATCATCCATTACCAGCGATTCCATCCATTGAAAGGATTCTTCCCGGCCCGGTTGATTCAGTAATACCATCAACACCACCCATTTCAGGTGATATAACGCTATCTCATCAATCTCCAGTGCCATAAGCCGATCAATCACCATTTCTCTGGCATCGGCATCCAGTATGCCCGCCTGCTCCAGATAAAGAATAAAACCGCGGCAATCTGTAGTCAGTTTGTCCAGTTCCTGTTCATTGAATATCCGCTGGGTATGATGCACGCCGGACTCTGCAAGACTGGAACCCGCATTCTGCGAGGCGACTACCTCCAGCCAATCAAAGGCGCGATCTATCTGGTTCTCACCGAAACCAACCATGGCCAGTTCCCTTTTAATCGCCTCCTGATCCGCGATGACCTCCAGTTCATCTTCAAAATAGTTATCAAACAAATACATGAGTACATCAAATAAATTTGCACTAGTCGTCATTTAGTCAGTTCCTGATGTAGATACCGGCTGCAACAGCCGCAATATGTCCCGCAAGTTCAAGTTTCAATAACTTCCCCGTTAGTATATCTATATCTATTTTAGTTGACAAGAAAAGCTCATCCACCGATATGGGGTCACAGCCTATATTATCAAGCAAAACTTTTTCACTGTCATCAAGTATATCTTCATTATGCTGTGATTTTTGCCTATCCGACAAGCGTTGTTTCGGCAAGCAGGGTTCCGGGCTCTCAATACCCAATTCTACCGCAATATCGGCCACTTCCTGCACCAGTTTTGCACCATCCTGTATCAGCTTATGGCAGCCCTGCGCCATATCGTTATTGACGGAGCCCGGTATCGCAAACACCTCCCGGCCCTGCTCCAGCGCATACCTTGCGGTAATCAGTGAGCCGCTCCTGATTGCAGCCTCAACCACCAACACCCCTTTGCTCAAACCGCTGATAATTCGGTTACGCCGCGGGAAATTGGCCGCCACCGGCGGATAGGTAATCGGGAACTCGGAAACCAGCAGGCCCTCCTCAGCAATGCGTCCGGCCAACGAGCGATTGGCGGCGGGATACATATAATTAAAACCGTGACCCAGCACCGCAACGGTGCCGTTGCATAATGCGCCCTTGTGGGCGCAGGTATCAATACCCGATGCCAGACCGCTGGTAACCACCAAACCATAATCACCCAACCCCGCCGCAAACCTGCCGGCGACATCCTTGCCGTACCGGGATGGTTTCCTGCTCCCGACAACGGCCAGTTGTGCCTGCTGCAATAGACTCGCATCGCCTTGCAAAAACAACAGCAACGGCGGATGCGAGATATTTTTCAACAATTCGGGATACGCATCATCAGTATAGGTAATGATGCCGTTAGCGGGTTTCTCCAACCAAGCCTGATCCGGAGCCAGACGTTTCGCATCGGGCTTCAGCAGTGCATGCACCAATCTGGCGGGCAATGAAACCCTCAGGGTCGCATCTTTGGAGACTTCATCCAACAGATTGGCCGGGCCATCATAAGCCTCAAGCAGAGGGGTCAGATCCAGAGAAGTGGTGATACTGGCGTGTAACAGTGTCAGCCAGGCGGTAAGGTTGTCTTGCATTGGTGTTCCTCCATAAACGGTTAATCTCCGATTGGTTCCTTGGGAATATAAACCAGATATTTATTATTGCAACAAAAATTATCGCCGGATTGACGCGGCACTGACCCGCATTATCTGCGAGTGGGGCTTTTCAGGGCTTTCAGGCCAGTATCATGCCGGAAATACGGCCTCTTTCAGGCCCGTTGGAAGGGGCCGGATGTTGCAACAATGCGGTTTATCCAGTAGCCTTTGCTACTCAGTTGAATTTGGGAGAAACCGTGGTGACTATTGCCGAAGAGATAGAACGCTTGAAGTCTATTGACGCATCCAAGCTGAACGAAAGCACTGCCAAGACAACGATGGTGATGCCGATACTCCGTGCCCTTGGCTGGGACACGACAGACCCTGACGAGGTGAAGCTGGAATACAAAGTGGCGCAACACTTGAAGGGATTTGCTGACATTGCCTTGCTGGTACAAGACAGCCCGTTGGTCCTTATTGAGACAAAGAGCCCACAACGCTCACTCGAGACTGAAAACCACGAGGCCCAAGTGCTTGAGTATTGCCAGATGACGGGGGTTCGGATGGGAGTCCTGACAAACGGGCTGGAATGGCGGGTTTATTATCTTGAAACGGGGGCAGATAAAAGTACCTCCCTTGCGGAGACGATCAATCTTGCCCATTGGAAGACTGAAGATTCTGCGAAAAAACTCACAGAACTGTTGAGCAGGGATGCAATCTCGGACAACAGGGCACTAACCCATGCCAAACAATCATGGCATCACAGTATCCTGACCAACTTGTGGAAAGGCTTATTGGCACAGGGAGACCCGGCTTTGGTGAGGTGTCTCAGAAAAGAAGTTAAGGAGAAATGCAATATCAATATCCCCGTGAATGATGTCAAAAATTTTGTCATGGCTCGAGCAACTTTACCAGCTACAACTGAACAGACTTCACCACATTCAGTGCCCCGTCAGCAAGGCGAGAAAAAGGTAACTCCGGCTTCACCCCAACAAGAGAAACCACTCCGGAAGGGTAAGTCGAATGCCAGAATATTTGGAGTTGAATTTAGATCTGTGTCCAACAGAGCGATCATCGCCAACTTCACTCTACAAGCATGCCACAACAATGAACAAGAACTGGAAAACTTGAGACAACGTTTGGAGTCTGATGAGCTGAGAAGAGTACTCATGGTTCACAGCACTGATTCACCTACATCAATTGAAGATCCCACGAGAATCGGAGAGACCAATTATTGGCTAGCAGCTAAGTTGGGTAAAACAGGCATTAAGAGAGCATGCGACAGAATCAAGCAAGCATTATCGTTACCCGAAGATGTACTTGTCTGGCTGGATGATTGAATCGATCGTATGACTGGTCTCTTGTATTTGTGATGTATTAGAGGTTCAAACCAATGTCCAAATTGACTGTTTTACATTTTCCCGACCCGCGGTTGCGGAAGAAAGGTGTGCCGGTGGAGACCATCAGTGCTGAAATCAGGCAGCTGGCGGCGGATATGCTGGAGACTATGTATGATGAAGAAGGTATCGGGCTGGCGGCTACTCAGGTCAATGTGCAGAAACGGGTGGTGGTGATTGATATCTCCGGAGAACGGAACTCGCCTATGGTGCTAATTAATCCGGAGATTATTGATAGTACCGGTTCTGAAGAGATGCAGGAGGGTTGTTTGTCCGTCCCCGGTTTTTTTGAAACCGTGCAACGGGCTGAATTCATCAACTATCAATATCTGAATCTAAAGGGTGAGCTGATCAAGGATGAGACGGGCGGTATCCTGGCCGTGTGCATTCAACATGAAATCGATCATCTGGATGGCAAGTTATTTATTGACTATCTGTCACCACTGAAAAAACAACGTATCCGCAAAAAGATCAAAAAACAGGAACGAACCCAAAGTCCGGTATTGTGAGTACCGCCAAGCCAAGACTCGCCTTTGCCGGCACCCCGGCACTTGCCGCGCAGATCTTGCGGCACCTGATCAACACCGACAAGGTTGCTGTTACCGAAGTTTATACCCAACCCGACAAACCGGCCGGACGCGGCAGGAAATTGCAGGCCAGCGCAGTGAAACAGGTGGCCGCTGAATACGGGCTGCCGATCAAACAACCCTCAAGCGCGGCTGAACTGGCACAGGATGAATCTCTGGCGGCCGCCGATGTGCTGGTCGTGGTCGCCTACGGTATGATCCTGCCGACGGCCGTGCTGGATCGTCCCAAAGCCGGTTGCATCAATATCCACACCTCCCTGTTACCGCGCTGGCGCGGTGCTGCTCCTGTGCAACGGGCGATACAGGCCGGTGACACACAAACCGGGATCAGTATTATGCAGATGGATGACGGCATTGACACCGGTGCTATCCTGCTACAAAAAACCTGCCCGATAGAATCCGCCGATACCACCGCCGACCTGCATGAGCGTCTGGCACTGCTGGGTGGTGAATGTATTTCGGAAACCCTTGAGCTGTTGCAACAAGATCGGCTGCGCCCCGAACCGCAAGCAGAGGACGGTGCCAGTTACGCCGCCAAGATAAGCAAGGCGGAGGCACAAATAAACTGGGACGCCCCGGCACAAATAATCAACAATATGATCCGCGCCTTCAACCCCGCACCGGTCGCCTTTACCGAGTTGCAAGACAAAACTATCCGGGTATGGCAGGCCACCCCGCTCGCCGCCGACAACGGCACGGCAAGCGGCCGGATCAAAGACTATACCCGGCAGGGTCTGGATGTCGCTTGTGCCGATGGCCTGCTCCGCATAACCCGGCTACAACTACAAGGCAAACAACCTCAGGCCATTGAGGATTTCTACAACGGCCACCCGGATATGTTTCACGGCTGACGGGTAGCAGCTATGAATTCACGCGCAGTCATGGCCAAAGTAGTAACCGCCGTGAGCAGAGACAAGACACCGCTGGATGAGGCATTGAAAAAGCAATTGCCGGAACAGACGTCGCCCCGTGACAAGGGGTTGATTCAGGAGGTCTGCTTTGGTGTCATCCGTCATTATCAGCTGTTGCTACATCTGCTGGCGCGGTTTATGGACAAACCCCTGAAACAGAAAGATGCGGATATCAAGGCCCTGCTCCTGTGCGGCCTGTATCAACTGCATTACCTGAACATGGCCGACCATGCCGCCGTTTCCGAAACCGTCGCGGCCGCAAAACAACTGCAAAAGACCTGGGCCGGTTCTCTGGTCAATGCGGTATTGCGCCGCTCACAGCGGGAGTTTGCCGACATCAATGTCACCGACAGCGGTGATGACAGTGTCACCTATCTACATCCGCTCTGGATGATTGAGCGGATCAAACAGGACTGGCCGACACACTGGCAACAAATTTTGACCGCCAACAACGCCCGCCCGCCACAACATCTGCGCGTCAATCTGACGGCCATATCCAGAGCGGATTATCTGCAACGCCTGTCGACCTGCGGTATCACCGCCCGGCCCGTCGCCGGTATTGCAACGGCGATACAGACGGAAAAACCGGTCAATGCATACGAGTTGCCGGGCTTCGGCGAGGGCCTGTGCACCATTCAGGACGCGGGCGCGCAATACGCGGCCGTTATTCTGGCACCCGAGCGCGGCGAGCGGGTGCTGGACGGCTGTGCCGCCCCCGGCGGTAAAACCAGTCATCTGTATGAACATGCCCCGGCCGAGCTGCTGGCGCTGGACATCACGGCGCAACGCTGTGCCCTGTTGCAGGACACCGTGCAGCGCACCGGTGCCGCCGCGCATATAATCTGTGCCGATGTCCGCTCCCCGGAACAATGGTGGGACGGACGGCTGTTTGATCGTATCCTGCTGGATGTGCCTTGTAGTGCCAGCGGCGTGATTCGCCGCCACCCTGACATCAAGTTGCTGCGGACGCCGGAACAGTTGCAGGCCCTGGATGAAAAACAGCTACAGATGTTGCAGGCCGTCTGGCCGACACTGAAGCCGGATGGTAGATTACTCTACGCAAGCTGCTCGGTGTTCCGCTGTGAAAATGACGCCGTTATTGAGCGTTTTTTGCAATCGCATAGTGGGGCCGAAAGCGTTAGGATTGAACTTGATATGGGTATAGCAAGTCAATATGGCAGGCAGTTATTGCCGGGTGTGCATGACACCGATGGCTTTTATTACAGCCTGTTGCGAAAGGTGGAACAATGATGATGTACAGATATTACCTGCTGCTACTGTTGAGTCTGCCCGCGGCGGCATTGCCGGCGCAGGAGATCGAGATTCAACATGCCGGTAGCAATCTGATCTCGGATGCCTGGTATCTGGATGCGAAAATCAGTTTTGAATTTCACGCTGATGTTATTGAAGCCCTGAATAACGGCGTGGATTTGAATATAGACATTGACATCCTGATCCGGGAAAAACGCAGATGGTTATGGGACAAGGTTATCAAGGAAAGCACCATCAAATTCAAACTTGAGCATCAGCCTTTGGCGGATCTTTATATCGTCACCCATTTGTCCAATTATGAAAGGGTGCAGTTTGATGATCTCCGCCCGGCGCTGGCCTACCTTGGCGAGATTAGCAACTACCTGTTACTGGATGCACAAACCACGGATGCGGGGAAAAGATACTCGGGTAGCATCAGTGCCCGTCTGGATGTGGAGGCCTTGCCGCCCCCGCTAAGGCCGGTTGCCTATTTATCCAACCGCTGGCAGGTTGATAGTAATCCCTATGTCTGGAGTTTTCGTTAGGTCATGATAAACAGCGGTAAACATATCTTGTTCATCGGCATACTGCTGTTTTGTTTTATGCTGTTGTCATTGCTGTTGCTGAGTGACTCATTACAAAACTCGGAACTCTTCGGCGAATATTATTTGGGCTTGCTGATCTTCAACGCCGTCGGCCTGCTGATCCTGATTGTCTTGATCGGCATCAACTTTCGCTCACTGCTGGCGCAACTGAAAAACCGCATAGCCGGTGCCAGAATGACGGTGCGCATGGTGAGTATGTTCGCGCTACTGTCAGTAACGCCGGTCCTCATCGTTTATTACTTTTCTCTGGACTTCCTGCATCGCGGTATTGATAGCTGGTTTGATTTGCGTGTGGAGCAGGCCCTGGAAGACTCACTGGAACTAAGCAGGCTGGCACTGGGCACCCGGATGAAAGAGTTACTCAGGCAAACCGAAACCACCGCCGAGGAAATGGCGGAGATCAGCGATCCCGCCATGGCCTTTGAGATAGATGAATACCGCATCCGCAACGGTGCCGAGGAATTTACCCTGATGGGCAAACAGGGCAGCATTATCGCATCCAGCACCGGCGACACTGCAAATCTGGTGCCGGAATCACCGGATGAAACAGTGCTGTTTCAGGTGCAACAAGGCAGCAGTTATATCGGTGTGGATATGATCCGTAACACCAGCCTGTCAATCCGGGTGGTAGTCAATGTACCGAAAACCGATTTCAACAGGCAGGAACGAATTATTCAGGCCATTTACCCGGTCACCGAAAGAGTAAATGAACTGACCAGCAATGTTCAGAATGCGTTTATTGAATACAAGGAGCTGTCCTATCTGCGTGAGCAACTCAAGGTCAGTTTTATTCTGATCCTGACCATCGTCCTGCTGTTCAGCATTTTCTCCGCCGTGTGGGCGGCGTTCTATTTTGCCCGCACTCTGGCCGAGCCTATCCGCGATCTCGCCGAGGGCACAAAATCGGTGGCGGAAGGTGACTATCACAAACGTCTGCCGATACCGGGCAATGACGAACTCGGATTTCTGGTGGCCTCATTCAATACCATGACCAGTGCCATCAGTTCCGCCCGTGATGTGGCACGGAAAAGCCAGCAACAGGCCGAGGCAGAACACAAATATCTGGACGCGATCTTGAGCCGCCTGTCTTCCGGCGTCTGGGTACTGGATGCGGATCAGACCATACGCACCGCAAATATCCGTAGCGGTGAGATCCTGGGCCTTGATATCAACGAAATCATCAGTCACTCCCTCAAGCAGATCACCGCACGCTACGCCTATCTGGAACCGTTGCTACAATCTTTTTCCCGGCATATCGGTCAAACCGTCCCCGACTGGCGCGAGGAAAACACCATATTCGGCAACAGCGGCAAACAGATACTGATGTCCACCGGCACCTCGCTGACGATGAGCAGCGAACAGCAGCCGGTCTATGTGATTGTCTTTGACGATGTCACCGCGCTGGTGCATAACGAGCGCGATGCGGCCTGGACGGAGATGGCCCGGCGTCTGGCGCATGAAATCAAAAACCCGCTTACCCCGATCAAGTTGTCGGCTGATCGCCTGCGCCACAAGTACCTGCACTCCCTGCCGCAGGATCAGGTGGAAACGCTGGATAGATTGACAAAAACAATTATCAATCAAGTGGATACCATGCAGGAGATGGTGGACAGTTTCTCCGAATACGCCCGCGTACCCGTCATCCGCCCGCAGCCGCTGGAACTGAATCATCTGCTCAGGGAGATCCTGGACCTGTATAGAAATCTTGACCACGGCGTACAAATAGAGCTGGCCCTGGAACCCGGCCTGCCCGCAATTCATGCCGACCCCGGCAGACTCAGGCAGGTCTTCAACAACCTTATCAACAATGCCTTTGATGCCAGTTCCCGGCAGGCAGTGAAACAACTCGCGATTTCAACCGGCTATGCACAGGCCGGCGGCACGACCTATATTGAGACCCGGATCAGGGATTCCGGCTCCGGTCTGGACGATTCCATCCGGGACACCCTGTTTGACCCTTATGTGACTACCAAATCCGACGGCACCGGGTTAGGATTACCCATAGTCAAAAAGATCGTTGAAGAACACGGCGGTCTGGTATGGTTGGAAAACAATACCGATGGCAAGGGTGCCTGTGCGATAATAAGGTTGCCCGTACTTGAAAACACCAGCGTCGTACAGGCTGTTTAGTTGATTAGCTGTGAATAGGAACACCAATGATAGCTGAAAAAATTATGGTTGTAGATGATGAGGAAGAAATCAGAAACCTCATCTGCGAGATCCTTGAAGACGAGGGCTACGAAGTCTGCACCGCCGAGAACGGTAATGAAGCGCACAACCAAATGGAACGCTTTCGCCCCAATCTGGTATTGCTGGATATCTGGATGCCGGATATAGACGGCATATCTGTCCTGAAAGAATGGCAGAAAAAAGGTGTACCGCTACTTCCCGTGATCATGATGTCGGGGCACGGTAATGTGGAAACGGCGGTGGAGGCAACCAAACTCGGTGCCTACGATTATCTGGAAAAACCGCTGTCCCTGACCAAACTGCTACTGACGATAAAAAACGCCTTGACTGCCACAAACCTGCAAAAAGAAAACCAGCGTCTGAAACACGCCAGGATCGTCACCCCGGAAATCGTCGGCAAGAGCAAGAAGATACTCAATCTGAAAGAGCAGATCAGCCGTATCACGGCCCATCATACCCCGGTGTTGCTGTTGGGGGAGTCCGGCACCGACAAGGAATCTGTCGCCCGGTACATTCACGGCAACAGCAACCGTAGTGACCAACCTTTTGTCCCGGTCAATGTTGCCGCGCTTGCCGATGAAGATGACTTGGGCAAACAGTTTGCCGCGGCGGTTGCAGGCACTGTGTTCCTGAAAGATATTGCAGACCTCAAGCCGACGGCTCAGGTACAACTGTATAATATCCTGCAGCAACAAGCCTCCAAACCCGCCGCGACTGCGAGGGTCATCGCCGCCAGCCGTAGAAATCTGGATAACGCCGTCAAGCAAGGTGTGTTTCGCGATGACTTGTATTTCCAGCTAAATGTTGTACCGTTACATATCCCCGCACTACATGAACACTATGAAGATGTGCCCGACCTACTGGAATACTATGCCGGCTTCCTTTCCACCAGCGAAAGCTTGCCCTATCGGCATTTTTCCACCGCCGCACAAAACCGCCTGCGGCATTATCGCTGGCCGGGCAATATCCGCGAGTTACGCAATCTCGTACAGCGGCTGTTGATTCTGGGTAATGATGAGACCATAGGTCTGAATGAGATTGAAATGATATTGGGCGAACAACCGGCCAAACATAACCCGGATGATATAAGCAACTTTCATCTGCCGTTACGCGAGGCCAGAGAAAATTTTGAAAAAGCCTATCTGGAATACCAACTGAAACAGGCCAACGGCAGCGTCAGCAAGATCGCCAGAGTAGTAGGCATGGAGCGCACGCATCTGTATCGGAAACTCAAATCTCTGGGAATTGATATCAAAAGCTGATGCCAATCTTCCATTCCAATTCCTGTTGTAGCATCAAACTATGAAGATCATAATTCTGGGAGCGGGTAGAGTAGGCGCCTCGGTTGCGGCCAACCTCTGTGGTGAAGCCAACGATGTTACGATCATTGATGA
Source organism: Gammaproteobacteria bacterium (assembly GCA_051008185.1). Taxonomy (GTDB): domain Bacteria; phylum Pseudomonadota; class Gammaproteobacteria; order Eutrophobiales; family Eutrophobiaceae; genus CAXMWX01. The sequence goes on along the minus strand of JBPCXW010000140.1, from coordinate 4,034 downwards.
CAACCCCGATGTGCTGCGTGTGTTGCAGGAAAGATATGATCTGCGCGGCATCGTCGGCAAGGCCTCATATCCCTCTGTCCTGATCGGGGCCGGTGCCGACGATGCGGATATGATTATCGCCGTCACCAACAGCGATGAGACCAACATGATAGCCTGCCAGATCGCCTACACCATGTTCCACACTCCGACCAAGATTGCCCGTATCAGAAATGTGGAATACATGCGCCGTGACAATCTGTTCTGTCAGGAAGCGTTACCGATAGACGTGATCATCAGCCCCGAGCAACTGGTCACCGACTATATTGAAAAACTGATCAGTTTCCCCGGTGCCCTGCAGGTATTGGACTTTGCCAATGGCAAGGCGCAGATGGTCGCCGTCCGTATCAGTTCGGAGAGTGTGCTGGTGGATAAAAAAATAGCCGAGCTGTGCGACTGCCTGCCGGTTGATGATTTCCGGATTGTTTCCATATTCCGCGGCGGTCAGGCCATCATCCCTGATGGTGATACCGATATACAAATAGGTGACGAAGTATTCATTATCGGCGCGCCGGACAATATCAGTAGCCTGTTGAAAACCATTCGTCCGCTGGACAAGCCGGTGAAACGCGTCACGATCGCCAGCGGCGGCAATATCGGCAGGAGTCTGGCGCGCAAACTGGAAGAATCCTATCAGGTCAAGGTCATTGAATTATCTTCCAAACAAGCGAACAAGGCCGCCGAAGAACTGAAACATGCCATCGTACTGAACGGTGACGCCGCAGATGAGGAATTATTGCAGGATGAAAATATCGATGATACCGATGTGTTCTGTGCCCTTACCAATGCAGACGAGGCAAATATCATTTCATGTATGCTGGCAAAACGACTCGGGGCGAGCAAGGTGCTGGCATTGATCAACCGGGCTTCTTATGTGGATCTGGTGCAAAGCGATGTGATTGATATCGCCATCTCACCGCAACAGGCCACTATCGGTAGCCTGCTGACGCATATCCGCAAGGGCGATGTGGTAATGGTACATTCCCTGCGCCGCGGCGCGGCCGAGGCCCTTGAGGCCATCGCCCACGGCGATAAAAAATTATCAAAGGTGGTAGGCCGTAGCATTGAACAGATTCCCCTGCCGCCCAAGACCAGTATCGGTGCTATCGTCAGGGGTGATACCGTCATTGTCGCCCATCACGATACCGTGGTTGAGCCTGAAGACCATGTCATTCTGCTGGTCGCGGATAAAAAACGTGTCCCCGAGGTGGAAAGTCTGTTCCAGGTCGGGGTCACCTTTCTCTGATTAGACCATGCAACTTGCGGTCATACAAAAGATCCTCGGCCTGCTGCTGACCCTGTTCAGCATGACCATGTTGCCGCCCTTGCTGATCAGCTTGTTCAGTCAGGATCAGACAACCCATGTCTTTGCTTATGCCTTTCTCATTATTCTGGCACTCGGCCTGCTGTTATGGCTGCCTGCACGACACATAGAGAAAGAACTACGTCTCCGTGACGGTTTTATTGTAGTGGTGCTGTTCTGGGCCGGCCTCGGTCTGACCGGTGCGATACCGTTCGTGTTGTTGCCGCAACCGGGGATTAGTATTACCAATGCGATATTTGAATCCATCTCCGGTTTGACCACCACCGGTGCCACCGTGCTAACAGGTATTGACACCCTGCCCCGTTCAATCCTGTTCTATCGCCAGCAGTTACAATGGCTGGGCGGCATGGGTATTATTGTATTGGCTGTTGCCATCCTGCCCTTGCTGGGGGTCGGCGGTATGCAGCTATACCGCGCCGAATCCCCGGGGCCGATAAAAGATGCCAAACTCACACCGCGCATAACGGAAACGGCAAAAGCACTTTGGTATATCTATCTATTCCTGACCGTTTGTTGCGCCGTGCTCTACTTCCTGGCCGGTATGAACTGGTTTGATGCGATCAGTCACAGTTTTTCCACGGTCTCCATCGGCGGTTTCTCCACACATGATATGAGTATCGGCTATTATGCAAACCACTTTATCAATTACATAGCCGTGCTGTTCATGTTGTTATCCGGCATCAACTTTACTTTGCATTTTGTCGCCTGGCGCAACCTTTCCGCCGGTGCCTACCTGCGGGATTCAGAGTTGAAGATGTTCATTTATGTATTGGCCGCAATCTGCGTGATTACATGCCTGTATTTGCTGTATGCCCAAACTTATGACAACTCGCTTGAGACCTTCAGCCACGGCATATTCCAATCTATCTCCATTGCCACCACCACCGGCTTCACCACCACCAGTTACCAGAACTGGCCGACTTTTTTACCGGTGATGCTGATCTTCGCCAGCTTCATGGGGGCCTGCGCGGGCTCAACCGGCGGTGGGCTCAAGGTCATACGTGTCCTGTTGTTGCTGAAACAGGGAGTGCGGGAGATCAGAAAACTGGTGCATCCCAACGCCATTATGCACATCAAGATCAGCGGCAAACCTGTTACCGAGCCGGTCATTAACGCAGTGTGGGGATTTTTCGCGGCGTATGTGGGAATGTTTGCACTGTTATTGTTGCTGATGATGGCCACCGGTCTGGATCAGGTCACATCTTTTTCCGCGGTGGCCGCCTGCCTGAATAATCTCGGCCCCGGACTGGGTGATGTCAGCACCCACTATGGGGCAATTGACAATCCGGCAAAGTGGCTACTGTGCTTCGCCATGTTGCTGGGTCGTCTGGAGATATTCACCTTGCTGGTGTTACTCTCCCCGACTTTCTGGCGTAAATAGCCCCTCGGCCTTGACCTAGGCGCACAATGAACCAGCCTGACAGGGAAAAATGGAATCGGATTTACAGTGAAAAATCCGCCCATGGAACTGAAGCGGCGGCGGTCCTGCGTGAGCAACACTGGTTATTACCCGCAACGGGACGGGCACTGGATCTGGCCTGTGGCCGCGGTGCCAATGCCATACTGCTGGCTGAGCGGGGTTTGCAAACCTGGGCCTGGGATATTGCGGATACGGTTATTGATGAACTGCAACAACTGTCCGCGCAAAAAAAACTCGCCATTCACGCCGAACAACGTGATGTCTGCGCCCAGCCTCCGGAGCGGGACAGTTTTGATGTAATCGTGGTAACACGTTTTCTGGAACGCGGTATCCTGCCCGCCATCGCGCAAGCCTTACGACCGCAGGGCCTGCTTTTCTATCAAACCTTCATCCGGGAAAAAACCACCGCGACGGGGCCCGACAATCCTGACTATCTGTTACAAGCGAACGAGTTGCTACAAACCTTTTCTGATCTGCATACCATCTATTATATGGAAACCGGCCGCATCGGCGACCCGACACAGGGCCACCGTAATGAAGCGATGCTGATAGCACAGCGGCGATAAGCCAAAACCCTAGCGACTTTCGTTCAATCTCTGATGCACCCGCTGCAGGTTGCTGCGGGCCGTTTGTTGTTGCGGGTCCAGTACCAGTGCCCGCTCCAGACTTGCGATGGCTTCCTGATAACGCCCCAGTTGCGCCAGGGCCGAGCCCAGATTGGAGTGGGCGTTGGCATCGTTCGGGGATATGGCTACGCTGTGACGGTAGAGTTCCATTGCCTGTTCAACACGGCCTGCGTTGTAGTGCTTGTAGGCCAGTATGTCCAGGGCTTGCGGGAGGCCCGGGTTGCTTGCCAACGCCTGATCGTAACGACCGGCGTTCATGTGTATGAAGGCCAGTCGCTCCCCGGCCGCTTCGTGCTTCGGATCTATTGACAGGGCTCGGCTGAGATACGCTTGTGCTTGATCGGTTCTGGCTAACTCAATGGCATCCAGACCCATGTAGTAATAGTGTTGTGCCGGCGGGTCAGGTATCAGACCGGCGGCGGTCTGCATGGTCGCCAGCGACTCTTCGTAACGTTGTTGCCTGCGTAGTGCCGCCGCCAGATTCTGCTGCGCCTGAAAGTTGTCCGGCTCCAGCCGAACGACACGGCGGAAGGTCTGCTCTGCCGCTTGATAGTCTTCTTGTTCCAGCCAAGCCACGCCGAGGTTAATCGTGATCTCGGTGGAGTCCGGGTCCTGCTCGGCTGCGACC
>JBPCXW010000139.1:0-3892 GCA_051008185.1 Gammaproteobacteria bacterium | reverse complement strand
GGCCTACGGCGAGCGCAGTCAGGGACAGATCATCGGCCCACAATCCACACTGGTGTTTGAAGTAGAATTGTTGTCGGCGGAATGAAACACATCATCATACACAGTCTGTTGTTGGCACTCGTCTTGCCCGGCAGCAGTTGGGCAACCCCCGTAGCAGACAGCGAGGCCCTGGCCCTGTACGAGGCCGGGGACTACAAGGCAGCAATCAAATTATTAAAATCCCGTATAGAAACAGACCCCGACAACTCCGCCCTGCATCACCTACTCGGAAAATCCTACGGCAGGCAAGCAGAGAAGTCCGTATTCTGGAAAGCAATCAAACTGGCCAAAAAAACCCGAAAAAGTATGGAGAAAGCCGTGCAACTGGACACCAATAACATCCCCGCAATAGAGGACTTAATTGAATATTACCAAACAGCCCCAAACTTCCTCGGCGGCAGCAAACAAAAAGCCAAACACTGGCAAAACCATTTAAACGAATTGCAAAACAACGCCCAACTCGAATAGCTCCCCCCTAGATGGGGAGCCAGAGGCACAAGGGCGTAAGCCCGCAGTGGCTCAGGTGGGGGGCCATAGATTCCCGAAGCCACCGAAACTAAGCCCCCCCACCAAAAAAAGCAAAAAACACTTTTTTTGGCTCCCCCTCAAGGGGGGAGCAGTATTCCCACACTCCCCTACACTTTCCTGTATCATACTCAACCATGCAAACACCCGGTTCAAAACTCCTGCTGATTGTATTCTGCCTAGCACTGCAAGTGCCTGCCGAGGCCACGCGCACGGTTCCGATAGAGCAGCTCAAACCAAGCATACGCCACGCAACCGCGACCAAGATCATCCTGCATGTCATCAGCACCCAACATTACAGAAACAAACAACTGAACGATGAATTATCCATGCAAATCATGGACAACTATCTGGACAGTCTGGACGGCAATCGCAATTACCTGATCAAAAGGGACATAGAACAAATCCGGGAACACCGCTACCAACTTGACGATGCCCTGATGCAAAACCGCGTCACCCTCGCCTATGACATATTCCGATTCTATCGCCAACGCGTCACCGCCCGTGCCGACTACGCCATCAAACTACTGGAACAACCTTTTGACTTCACCATAGACGAACAATACCAGTTTGACCGCCGGGAAACGGACTGGCCGGCGGACATGCAGGCACTAAACGAAATCTGGCGCAAACGCGTAAAAAACGATTACCTGAATCTGAAACTGGCCGGCAAGGAACCCGCTGAGATCACCAAAACCCTGAAACAACGCTATACCCGCCTCCGCAACAACACCGTACAACTTGACGCCAATGATGTGTATCAGATCTTCATCAACGCCTACACCACCGCCATAGAGCCGCACACCTCTTACTTCTCCCCCCGCTCCTCGGAAAATTTTGACATCAGCATGAGCCTGTCGCTGGAAGGGATCGGTGCCGTGTTACGGCTGGATAACGACTACACCACCGTACAAAAAGTCATGCCCGGCGGCCCTGCCGATCTGAACGGCGAACTGAAACCGAACGACAAGATCGTCGGCGTAGGCCAGAACACCGATGGCGTAATAGAAGATGTGATCGGCTGGCGTCTGGATGATGTGGTGGGCCTGATCCGCGGCAAGAAAGGCTCCATAGTCCGGCTGGAAGTGCGAAGCGAAGACGAAGGCCCGACCCGAGTCATCCAGATCACACGCGACAAGATCAAACTGGAAGAACAGGCCGCAAAATCCGAGATCATAGAACTGGACAATGGCTACAAGGCCGGCGTAATAGACATCCCCACCTTCTACAGCGACTTCGCCGCACAGGCGCGCGGTGAAAAAGACTTCAAAAGCACCAGCCGCGATACCCGCAAGCTCATCACCGAACTGAAAAAACAAGACATAGACGGCCTGCTGATAGACCTGCGCGGCAACGGCGGCGGCTCGCTGGCGGAGGCACTGGAATTCACCGGCCTGTTTATTGAAAAAGGTCCGGTCGTGCAAACCCGCAACGCCGCCGGCAAGATAGAAGTCAATCGCGACCCGGATTCCGGCATCGCCTACGGCGGCCCGCTCGCCGTGCTGGTGGATAGAAACAGCGCCTCGGCCTCCGAGATTTTCACCGGCGCGATACAGGATTACCGGCGCGGCATCATCATCGGCGAACCGACCTTCGGCAAGGGCACGGTGCAAAACATCGTGGATCTGAATCGTTTCGTCCGCTCACCCACCGAAGATCACGGCAAGCTCAAGACAACCATCGCTCAATTCTTCCGCATCAGCGGCGGTAGCAACCAGTTCAAGGGCGTGGTGCCGGATATTGTTCTGCCCACCGCACAATACGGCGACCCGCGGGGCGAGCGCACACTGGACAACGCGTTGCCGTGGGAGACCATTAAGCCCGCCCGCTATCTCGCCGCCAGCGCGCCGGTGGAGCGATATGACCAGGTGAGAAAACGCCACGAAGAACGCATCAGGGACAATGAATTATTGCAGTTGCTATTGGCGGATATGAAACAGAACTATCAACGCAGTGAGCGCAAGAGCGTCTCCCTGCTGGAGACACAACGGCGGCAGGAACGCGAGCAGTTGTTACGGGACAAACATCAACTGGACAATGAGTTCCGCGTGGCAAGAGGTTTGCCGCCGTTGCCGTATAAGGACGAGGCGGATGACGATGAGGCAGACGATGCCGAGGCGGATAACGAGGAGACGGAAGACGAGCCGCAGGATCTGATCTTGCAGGAAACCGCTCATATCCTGATTGATCTGGTCGCCCCGCAACGGCAAACGGCGGGTAGCGGATCTGCCCGGCCAAGCACTTCTCCCCCGCCAAGTAGCATTTCCGGTAATTAAGTCAGGCGGCTTGTCTGAAATGCGCTGAAAGACAGTAGTAACCCTATGGCAAGCGGCACATCAAACAATCACCGTATTGCAATCTGCATCTGCACCTGTGGCCGCATACACGATCTGGAACGAGTCTTGTCTGTCTTGCAACACATCCAGCTTGATGATTACGACCCGCAGGCGATAGAGATCATCATCGTTGATAACAACCCCAACCCTGAAACCAAAGCGAGTTGCGACAAGGCGGCAGGCGGATTGCCGATAGCATTGCATTATGTTACCGAACCACAACCGGGTGTTACCTACGCACGCAACCGCGCAGTGCAGACGGCACTGGCACGGGGCACCGATTTCGTGGCCTTCATTGATGACGACGATGAACCCCGGCCGGACTGGCTGATACAGTTGCTCAAGTGTCAGGCCGACACCGGTGCCGACATCGTGTTCGGCACCTGGGTATTGCATATCGACCATGTGCCCGAATGGGCGAAAAACTCGCATTTTTATCAGCCTCCCGTAAAGGGAAAACACGGAAACCCGCCCATTGCCGGCGCGGGCAATGTGTTGATCGGCAGAGGTATTCTTGAACGGGTATCAAGTACCGGTGAAGTCTTCTCGCACCGCTTCCGATTCAGTGGAAGCGAGGACGGGGATTTATTTATTCGTGCCAAAAAGCTCAATGCGCGATTGGTCTCAACGGACAAGTCAGTGATTCATCGCATACACGAACCGGAGCGTTATACTATTCGTGGTACGCTCAAACGCGGTTTCAAGACCGGTTGCGCGCGTGTAAATCTGGCACGCTCTCACGGCGGGCTCTTGAAGTATGTCAGCATAGCTCTGATGAACGCTTTTCTTTTCCTGGTTTTATTACCTTTTTCCCTGTTCCGGAAAAGCTGGTTCATGCACAACCTATACCGAGCGGCAAAGGCTAGTGGGGTTCTCTACGCAACCGCTACGAGGCGAGATACTAACTACTATGTGCGTCGAATCCAGAAGATTTGACCCCTCTCCCCTCTTTGAAAATATCTAGGAATCTGTTTGAAGATTCAACTTCTGAC
>JBPCXW010000138.1:0-8331 GCA_051008185.1 Gammaproteobacteria bacterium | reverse complement strand
GCCTTAACCTTTCGTCAAAGGATGGTGTTAATATTATACCCGAAACAGTCTTGCCTTCAGGCTTGGCCCAAGTCTCTTGTACATATCCCATATAACGTAATATTTGGCCCACAACATCATCTGAACTTTGTTCTGCTTTTAACTCCAGCACTACAAAATTGCCATCCTTATCACGACATATGAGATCGCTACGCCCAACGCCTGGGCCCATGTCATATTGTTGCTTAAAAAGAGTTAAATTTAGTTGAGATAAATTTTCTTTAACTGCTTCTTCCAATCCTGATTCAAGAAGAAAAAACTTACCAACAGTTGGACCGTATCCAAGCTTTTGATAGACCGTTAGTGCAATTTTGATATTATCAAAATCTGATTCCTCTAACCGAACTATTCTTGACCGATGATCTCTGCTTGAAAGCTCAGTACGTATTAACTCATATGGCAGAGTGGTATCCCACTTATTGATCTCTGAGATTGGGAACCAACCAGCATCCTTATCGTATTTTTTCTTTGCTCTAGGATCAGGGTGCCATTTATCTGAAATTTCACAGGTGCCCCAAAAACCTGAACCTAAACCATATTCTCGTAGCAATATCTGATCACCTTTTTTTACATGACTTAGATTGCTCTCAGACGAATTAAGGTAATACTGTTTTTTTTCGAGAATAGTACTAATATCCCATTCACCTTCATAATATCCTTTTTTTCTATTGCTGAAACACCAATAATTTATTGACATACTCATTTCAATCTCCAAGTAATAGGGTACCTGTGTGTGGAGCAACTGGGGTAGCGCATAATCTGCCCCAATACCCTCTTTGCATGCACGCATGACACGCTCTTATATTTTCTAAAAGAAACTATATGCACCAACTATACAACCTAATATAAAAAAACCAAATGAACCATAACTAAGCATATATGGTTTATTTAATGACTTGTGGACTCTATCAGGCATAGCATTTTATGCCATATATTCAGCGTGCATGAATAATCTACTCCATTCCAATGAGTTTATCAGATAAACTTTCATATTCTAATTTTCCCATCCATGAATGCTCTAGCGCACTCGTAATGCCAGTTCGTCCGCGTTCTGGTGTCATATTTTTCCAAGATACAGCCCGGTGCGGTAGGCTTGTCATTGGAATTATAGTACAGGTACCGCTTTGCCTTTGCCATGGTGGTCAGTTCACAGGCCAGTGGGATGTAGCCCTTGCCGACAAAAAACACAATGGGTTCGGTGGTATCCTCGGGTAGCGTCCGCAGATCATCATACCAGTCTGTTTTTCGTCGCCGCGTATGTTTCGGTGCCTGCCCTGAGAAAGTGATGTCGTATTGTGGGGTCAGGAAGTCACCTCTAATCAGGCCCCAGCCCGCTGACAGGATGTAGAGATTTTTGATCCCGTACTGGTTCGCCAGCTTTTTATATGCGTCGTGTTCGTAGAGTTCCCAAGCTGGCAGGAGGCCGAGCGGATTACTGCCCGATTTATTGTTGTATTGGACCAACTCCTCTCTCCATGTTCGCCCCGTATCGGCAGTGTCGTCAGGGTGTGCATAGCAGTGCCCTGAGACAGCCGGTGCTTTTTCGGGGTCGGCGACAAAGAGTACCTTCCGCCCGTCACTTCTTTGCATACAACCAGCCTGCTCTTTCTTTTTCTTCGCACATTGAATCACTATTATCATGATGTTTCCTCCATTTTATGAATCAGTTGTTCCAGCGTTTCCAGAAAAGCGGGATCGTATTCCTCTTCTACATGGTTTTGATTCCATAGATCGGAACTCCTCACTCGCTCCCGGTTGCAGAGATGACCAAGCCAGCCCGCCGTTGGTGGGTCAAGCGGTTCTTTGTCATGGTTGCTGAGCAACGCAATTGAGTTGCGCTCAATATAGCCCCTGAGACTATCCGGCCCGGGCTCATCGTTGATGGCTAACCAAAGAAAGGGCATCGCTCCGATTACTTTGCTGACCGCCTGCTCCAGTGGCACTTCAACCGAACAGATTTCACGCGATGCCGAACTGCCGCTACCCCATGTAGGATATTCATGACTATCGCGCTTGATTAAGGCAGTGCCTACAATCAGACGGAATATGGAGCCGCGGTGATTACCGCCGCCGGTTTTTTGCGTACCTTGATGCTGTGAAAGCCGTGACCAAAGTTTTGTGCCGGAGCTGGTTGTCAACGCATGCGTACCAACGCGAACAATACGTTGCCCCGAACCTGTGTCACTACGTTGCTCCCCCTGTTCCTGAAAGAAATAGACACCCCGCAACGGCCAGCCCATCCGGCCGTTGCATGCGGAGAGTGTCCGCAGGGCACCAATTTTCCGTTCCAGCTCAGCGAGCAATCCGTAAAATTGCTCAAGATGCTGCTTGCGGTCTGTGGCTATAGCGGCTGGTCTATTCTGAGTCATAATCAAATCTTCTGTTTTAGGGGGATAAGAATAGGTTGAAATTGGCCTCATAACAAGCCATTGAGTTGAGTCAGCCTCCCTTATAGACAACACTTCCAAGCAGGCGTATAGTTACACCCAACCAGACCCCGAAACCACCTAATCACAAGAGAGAGCACCAAATGAAAAAAGAGTTCCTAATCCTGTTGGCATTCGCCTTCACCACACTGATGCAGATACTACCGCATCCCTACAACATCTCCCCCATAGGGGCCTTTGCACTGCTGTCCGGTGCCTACCTAGCAGACAAGCGCCTGCTGGTGCTACCTCTGGCGGTGTTACTCATCAGCGACACCCTGAACGGGTTTTACGCCCTGCTACTCATGGTGTTCGTGTACATCGGGTTCCTTGGCTCCAGTCTGGTTGGTCGCTGGTTGCTGATGCCGAAGCGTACGCCGACACGTGTGCTCTGTGCCTGTGTCGCCGGGGCACTGGTGTTCTACTTCATCTCTAACACGGGTGATTGGCTATCCTTTTATCCCCACACTCTGGACGGGTTTTTGCTCTGCATGATGAACGGCCTGCCGTTCCTGTTGCGCTCTCTGGCGGGCGATCTCGTTTATGCCGGTCTGTTGTTTGCCATGATTGAACTACTCGGCAGGCAGGTGCCTGAACATCAGGGCATCGCGCATCGTTACCTTGCCGCCTAAGCACCACAGAGATCGTCTGTGCAGACATGAATGAGTAGATAGAAATGAATCTGGTATTTATTACAACCTGTTCAAAGAACAAAGCAGGCGGTGGTCATGGACACGGAGATTGGCCTAATGCGACATTAGCAGAGCCTGACCTGCTTAAAGATCGCGCAAGTCTCTTTGATGAAATCCGGCGTTCTGATACGCAAATGCTACGGGGAGCGGTGCAAGGCCCCGACTTCGGCGGTGATGCATCGGTGGGAGGTAGTTATCTGCAGGCGTACTCGCGATACCTGCGCGGAAATTTTATGACTTCGCTAAAAGATGAATTAGAGAAGCAATTAGATTCATGGTTTACAACCAATAAATTATTCTTCATTTCCGGCTTGTACGGACTAGTGGATGCTATGGAGCCGGTTCAAAATTATGATGTTGGTGCGACGGAATTGGTTACCGCTTATTGGAAAAAGAACCGACAACACTTAACAGAGGCTTTGATCCGGCAATTGCCCGATAACGCGATACTATTAGATTGTTGTGGGGAGCGTATCTATTCTGAATTCATTAAATGGGATTCAATTGAGGAAAATCACCATATCCCTGTTTATCACGCTATTGATCCCGAGCGAGATGGTGCACAAATCCGTGCAGAAGCGGGAAAACATGCCGCTACTGAAATTAATGAAAAATCAATTCCAGAATTGAGGGCTGGAAAGCATTTTGATGGAACCAATGCCAGTATCAAATTTGTATCCAATGCTGATTTCATAAAAGAAGCGCGTAGTATGCGCCAGACCGTATTTGAAGGTATGGAACTTCTACCCTCGGCATTGGAACCCTTTGTCAAAGACCGCTTGGGAAAGTCTCTGGGAAACAGATGGCGGAATATAGTTGTAGAGACGAAAATACTATCAGAAAAACAACTCCCTAACGGCCAGATTCATTGGGACTTAGCGGCTCTGCTGAAAGTAATGGACAGATTTTGGAAAGAGGCATTCAAAAATTTACCCCCTGAGATGCGATCTATCGTCAACGAGCTATTGGTGGTCCGCAATAAAGTTAGCCACCACGGAAATTTCAGCGCAGACGATGCTACACGAGCACTTGACTCCATGTGCCGCTTGGCTGAGGCCATTGACGCTAAAAATGAAGCAACCAAACTTCGCAAGATGCGCGACTTTATAATAAGATAATGATTGCTGTCCTTGGGTGGGCAATACTCGTTACTATTTTTTGATGTTTCGTAATTTGACCCACTCACCGGATTTATCTTTGTAACGCCAAAACGACCAGCCCGTAATTCCTCTTTTTAGGCTCGTAGCAGCTTTTGCTGCTGCTGTGGGGTTATAGTACACACAGCCATCGTACTGAATAGTGCCATTTTTCCTTAATGAAGCTCTGTATTCATAGTCTTTATATTCGCCTTTCAGCGTCATCCGGGAGGAGACAAGTCCTTTTAGTGCCCCGCTCTTGCCGATGTTTTTGCTTCTAATTTTTCCTTGCTTGATATTCTGTAATTTAACCCACTCACCGGATTTATCTTTGTAACGCCAAAATAACCAGCCCGTAATTCCTCTTTTTAGGCTCGTAGCAGCTTTTGCTGCTGCTGTGGGGTTATGGTACACACAGCCATCGTACTGAATAGTGCCATTTTTCCTTAATGAAGCTCTGTATTCATAGTCTTTATATTCGCCTTTCAGCGTCATCCGGGAGGAGACAAGCCCTTCCAGCGTCTTTTTTTTGCTGTTGCGTGTCTTTGTTTTTCTCTTTGTTGCCGCCTTGTCAGTGTTTTTGCCCATGATCTTTGCTTGTTTATGAGAATCTTTCTGCTTCATATCTCTATTAAGCTCCCTGCTCATATTAATAGAGCTTGCAAATTTTCCCGTCACCTTATTTCCTTGTGGGGCTGATATTCTTAACAACAAAGATTCCAGTTCTTTGATATGCTCATCACGGCGAGTGAGAAAAATACTAAACTTGTCCCATGAACCTTTATGTCTATCTTTCAGGTGCCTATCTAATCTTCTCATGAGATTAGATGCCAGCCCTATGTAATATAATTCATCTCTTCGGTACAAAGCATACACACCGGCTTTGCCCCTTATTAGGCCGCGAATTTCTTCTCGGTAGTCTTTAAAAATCTCTCCAGATATTTTTTCTAAATGATTAGTTACTAGCTGTGATTTTGTGCTCATACATTACACCCCTAAAATTGTTCCCGAATTAAACTCATCAATGCAACTCTTTATCATTCTGCAGATATGGCTACTGGCAAAATGCTGACTGCCATCAATATATTCAAAGTTTTATTTCTCATTTCCTGCTTTCTTAATCTTTTATTACCACTACCATCCATCGAATCTTTTCCGACCAGCAGACCTATTATAAGAAAAATAATGCCAAAAAAGAACCCTGTGAAACTCAATATATCTATAAGCAGGCCGCTATCCGATATGCCTACTCCTGATTTTCAGATTCAATAATTCATGGCTAACCGCCGCCATATTCATTATTATCTTTCCCATGAGTGCAACCACAACCAATCTGGCAAACCACACCCCGGCCATGCAGCAGTATCTCGGCGTCAAGGCCGATTACCCGGATATGTTGCTACTATTCCGCATGGGCGACTTCTACGAGCTGTTCTACGATGACGCCTGCAGAGCCGCCCGTCTGCTTGATATCACCCTGACCCGCCGCGGCAAGTCAGCCGGGGAAGACATCCCGATGGCCGGTGTGCCCTATCACGCGCTGGACAATTATCTGTCACGGCTGGTCAAACTGGGCGAATCCGTGGTGATATGCGAGCAATTCGGTGACCCGACACCGGGCAAGGGGCCGGTGGAGCGCAAGATCACCCGCATCATCACACCGGGGACATTGACCGAAGATGCGTTGCTGGACGACAAAACCGAAAACCTGTTGCTGGCCTTGCACGAGTCCCGCGCCGGTATCGCGCTGGCCGGTCTGGAAATCTCCAGCGGCAAAACGACGGTGCAACAAACAACCACAGTAGAAAACCTGCTGCATGAACTGCACCGACTCAAACCCGCCGAGATCCTGATCGCCGAAGACAGCAAACTCAAACCCCGGCTACAAGACGACAACTGGTGCGTCACCGAATTACCGACATGGCAATTTGACTCAGCAACCGCCGCCCGTCAGGTACAACAGCAATACGATGTGCAACAACTGGACGGGCTGGGCCTGAATGAAATACCCGACACCATCATCAGTCTGGCGGCACTGTTTCATTACGCAAACGAGACCATCCGCCAACCCGTCCCGCACATTGAACGGCCGCGCATTGAATCACTGCACGATTGCATCGCCCTTGATCCGGTATGCAGGCGAATCTGGAACTGGAAGTCAGCCAGTCCGGTAATCGCGAACACGCGCTGCTGGGTGTAATGGACAGTTGCTGCACGGCCATGGGCAGCCGGGAATTACGCCGCTGGCTAAACAGACCGATACGCGACCACCTGATCCTGCAACACCGACACGACGCAGTAACCACCCTGCTACACAACAAACATTACCAAACACTGCGCGACTGTTTGTCCGACATCGCCGATCTGCAACGCATCCTGAGCCGCATCGCCCTCTACAGCGCCCAGCCCAGAGACCTGCTACAACTGCAAGGCACACTTGACAAGCTACCGACACTGAAACAACAACTCAGCACCCACGACAGCCCCAGACTCCTCAACCTGCTCGCCGACATAAGCGACTTTGACCCGCTACGCCGCCAACTCAACCAGGCCCTATCCCCCACCGCGGCCAGCCTGATCCGCGACGGCAATGTCATCGCCGACGGCTACGACACCATGCTGGATGAATTGCGAGTATTGAGCCAGGACGCCGGCGGTTATCTGGCCGAACTGGAGCAAAAAGAAAAACAACGCACCGGCATCAACTCACTGAAACTCGGCTTCAACCGGGTGCATGGTTATTACATTGAAATAAGCCGGATACACAGCAACAACGTCCCCGATGATTACAAACGCCGACAAACCCTGAAGGCCGCCGAACGTTTTGTCACCCCGGAACTGAAACAGTTTGAGGAAAAAGCACTGAGCGCGCGGGAAAAAGCACTGGCGCGAGAGAAACAACTGTTTGCCGAACTGCTGGACTCCTGCAACACCCATCTGGCGGAGCTGCAACAAACCGCCGCCGCGATTGCCGAACTGGATATCCTCGCCGCCTTTGCCGAACGCGCGGACATCCTGAGCCTGAACCCGCCCCGGTTTCGCACCGAGCCCGGCCTGTCCATTCAGGGCGGGCGTCATATCGTGGTGGAACAACTGCAAACCGAGCCCTTCATCGCCAACGACACCGTGCTGGACGATGACAACCGCATGCTGATCATCACCGGGCCGAACATGGGCGGCAAATCTACTTATATGCGGCAGACTGCACTGATTGTTATCCTTGCCCACATCGGCAGTTTCGTCCCGGCGGAGCAAACGATTATTGGCCCGGTTGATCGCATATTCACCCGCATCGGCGCGGCGGATGATCTGGCGAGCGGCAAATCTACCTTCATGGTTGAGATGACTGAAACTGCGAACATTATCAATCATGCTACGGCTGACAGTCTGGTGTTGATGGATGAAATCGGTCGCGGCACCAGTACTTATGATGGCCTGTCGCTGGCTTGGGCCAGTGCTTATTGTCTGGCGGAAAAGATTCGCGCCTTTACCTTGTTCGCCACGCATTATTTTGAATTGACCGCCCTGCCTGAGCAACTGCCGCAGGTGCAGAATGTGCATCTGGAGGCAGTTGAACATAATGACGCTATTGTGTTCCTGCACAGTGTCAAGCCGGGCGCTGTCAATCAGAGTTACGGCCTGCATGTGGCGCAACTGGCCGGCATACCCCGTCCGGTGATTGAGCATGCCAGTCGGTATCTGCAGCAACTGGAGGATGGTGCTACGGCGGTCAACCCCGCCACCCCGCAGACTGACTTGTTTGAACCACCCCACGCCGCGCTGGAACAGTTGGCTGATGTTGATCCGGATAGCCTTACCCCCAAGCAGGCTATGGATTTGCTTTACAGGCTACGCTCTTTGCTGGACTGAATTAGCCGGATGCCCCCCTTTTTCAGGGCGCAGGAACAGGGTATAATAGCCACTTCCCAAACCGATTGAACAGGAACCGACTATGCCTTTTATCGTCACCGAGAGTTGCATCAAGTGCAAATACACCGACTGCGTAGAAGTCTGCCCCGTGGATTGTTTCCACGAAGG
>JBPCXW010000137.1:0-14641 GCA_051008185.1 Gammaproteobacteria bacterium | reverse complement strand
GCTTCGCCTCCTTTGGCTCCCCCTCAAGGGGGGAGCTATTCGTGCCGATTCATTCATCTCCGGCGGTATCCGTTTCCATATCATGGATTTTCGCCTCCAGCTTTTCCATCAGGGTATTGTAACCGTTTTCCTCACCATTTTCCTCAATAACTGAAGCATATTCCGCCCGTCTCAGCGACAGATCGCTGACCCCGTTTGCCGTGATATTGATGATTAGCCAGTGCTCATCCCGCTGATGTAACAGGTAGTCAAGCCGCACCGGCCTGTGATCCGGGCGCAGTAGCTCGGTCTGCACCAGCACGCGGCCTCGTCTGGCGGGTTTGGTTTGGACGGTCTGGAAACTCTCACCGTTATGGCCGCTAAAGCGGTAGGCATAAATCGCAATACTCAAGCGTGTCAAGGTGGCGATAAATGCCGCCCGCTGATCACTGTCAAGCGTCTCCCAGTGACGGCTCAACACAACACGGGCGATCAACGCATTGTCAAAATGTTTTTCCACCACCGCTTGCATGATCTCGTATCTGCCCTCGTAACCCAGCGCATCGGCATCCTGCATGATCTGTACCAGTGTCGTGTGCAAGCCTTCCACCACGGCGACGGCCTGCTCGGCACCCTCCTGTGTCTGCGCCGGTGCCGACAGGCACAGCAACGACAACATAGCTATAAGATGAGTTCTCAATCGCATACCTGTTTGACCCCCCCGACGATAAAAGTTTGCCATCATCTGAGGTAATCCCGGCCTTTCCAGCTGGCGCTGATACCACGCCGATAGCGCCAGGCCGAGTCCCAGGTCATCGCCAGATACAGCACCCCGGCCAACGGCAGGCCCAGCACCCACAGCGGCGCCAGCCGGTAGTAATGCACAATCGGCACATAACTGAGCAACATCAACAACAGTGCCATCCCGCCAAGACCGGCGGGCACTTGCGGGGCGAGTGCCAGCGACAGCAGCGGCAACACAAACGCACCCAACATCAACAGCGTGCAAAGCAACAACAGCACAACAGAAAAACGCAACTGGGTAAACGCCGTGCGGGTAACCATCGCACGGATGCCGGCCGGATCATCATAAGCACGCAGACTAACAGCAGAGCGGGTCAAGCCAATCCAGGTCCGGTAACCGGCATTCTTGATCTGCCGTGCCAGCGTACAGTCATCAATAATCGCATCGCGGATCGCAGCAAAGCCACCGATATCCTGCAACGCCCGCCGTTGCAACAACACACAACCCCCGGCGGCGGCGGCGATCAACGGATGACAGGAGTTAGCCAAACGAAATGGATAAAGCAGTTTGAAAAAATACACAAAGGCCGGTATCAACAATTTCTCCCAACGGCTACGCGTACGCAACAAGGCCATCAACGACAACAGTTGCAGATCATCCTGCTGCATCTTGTGCCGCATCGCGGCCAGCGTGCCCGGCAGTAATTGAATATCCGCATCCAGCAACAGGATCTTGTCACTGCCGACCATCTCCAGCCCCTGCTGCAAGGCCCAGGTCTTGCCGCTCCAGCCATCCGGCAACGGGCGGGAGCGGATAATCTCCAGATTCGCCACGCCCGCCCCCTCTGCCACCGCCACGGTCGCATCATCGGAGGCATCATCAATCAGCACAATACGCAGCCCCCGCCCCTGTTGCGCGACGGCAGTGAGGGTGGTCGCCAGACAGTCGGCCTCGTTACGAGCGGGGATTAGTATAGTGATGTCAGAAAGATCGACGGCATCGCCGCCACGGGTGGCATCCAGCCGCTCCCTAGTGCGCCAGGGCTGCCACGGTGACAACACAATCGCAGCCCAGATTATGGCTCCCGGCAGGGCAAGCCATAACAACCCGCCCATCAGGCGACCTGTTTGCTACTACTACTACAACCCGCCGCCGGTTTAATCCCGGCAACCAGCCGCGGTTTTTCCGGTGCCTCGTCGCCATACAACACAGGCAACTCAGGCACCATCGGCCCATCAGTCCTCGGCCCGAACACGGAGACCTTCAACGCCTTCAACGGGTGTCGCAGCGTATCATTCACCGCACTGGCCTCATAGCCGCTATGCACCATGCAGTTGGCACACTTCGGATTGCGCCCATTGCCGTAGTTGTCCCAGTCAGTCTCTTCAATCAAGGCCCGATAGCTCGGCGCATAACCTTCACCGACCAGCAAGTAGCAAGGCTTTTGCCAACCGAAGATATTACGAGTCGGGTTACCCCAGGGTGTGCATTGATAACTCTGGTTACCCGCCAGAAAATCCAGATACAACGAAGACTGGTTGAACACCCAATCCTTGCTCCGCCCTATCTTGAACAGATCACGAAACAGTTGCTTGCTCTGCTGCCGTTTCAGAAACACATCCTGCCGCGGCGCGCGCTCATAACTATAACCGGGTGAAATCGTCACACCCTCCACCCCCAGCGTCCCGGCAATATCCATAAACTCAGCAGTCTCCTCGGCGGTCTCGCCCTGAAACAGCGTGCAGTTGATGGTCACACGAAAGCCTTTGCTACGCGCGCGCTTGATCACCTCCACGCATTTGTCAAACACCCCCTCGCGACACACCGACGCATCATGGCGCTCCCGATTACCATCCAGATGAATGGAAAAAGTCAGATAGGGTGAGGGTTGATAATCATCCATACGCCGATCCAGCAACAGGGCATTGGTGCACAGATAAACAAATTTCTTTTTCCGGATAAAGCCGCGCACGATCTCCGGCATCTCCTTGTGGATCAGCGGCTCACCACCGGCGATAGAAACTATCGGCGCACCACACTCATCAACGGCCTTCATACAGTCGTCATAGCCAAGGCGTTTGTTCAGGATCTCATCGGGGTAATCAATCTTGCCGCAACCGGCGCAGGCCAGATTACAGCGGAACAGCGGTTCCAGCATCAGCACCAGCGGGTATTTTTCCACGCCCCGCAGCCTTTTGCCGATCAGATATTTGGCTATAGTGAATTGTTGGATAAAAGGTACACCCATTACGCCCCCCTCTTGATGGACTGTAAGCTATTGAAGTATGAGATAGTCAAGTGACAAAAATTCCCGAAAATTAGCGGGATAAGCATAATAATACAAATCCCCCTTGCTGTGCCAACTATTTTGACCAATTTTGCTTTCTTGCAAAAAACAGCAAGGGCAAGGGCAAAGCAGGCGAAGCCTGCTTTGGCTCTTCACGCCACACACCCCGCCTCCGCCCATCGGCTACCAACGAGGGCAAAGCAGGCTGACGCCTGCTTTGTCTCTTCACGCCACACCCCCCGCTTCCGCCTACCAGCACGGATAGCTCCCCCCTTGAGGGGGAGCCAGAGGCACAAGGGCGTAAGCCCGCAGTGGCTCAGGTGGGGGGACAGAGTTACCGAAGCCACCGAAACTATGGCCCCCCACCAAAGCAGGCTTCGCCTCCTTTGGCTCCCCCTCAAGGGGGGAGCTATTCGGGGCGATAGACAGTATATTCGCCTTGCAAGCCCCCCCCGGGCTATTCATAATGAGCGGTTTTACACTTCCAAACAGACCCCGGATTCAATGTCAGACAAGTTCAACACCCCGTTGCTGGATACCATCAACTCCCCGGCAGACCTCAGGCAACTGCCGGAATCCCGGCTGGAAGAGCTGGCCACCGAGATCCGCGGCTTTCTACTACACTGGGCCAGCCGCAATAGCGGGCATTTCGCCGCCAGCCTCGGGGCGGTGGAACTGACCATCGCCCTGCATTACATCCTCAACACGCCGGAAGATCGACTGGTCTGGGATGTCGGGCACCAGGCCTACGGCCACAAGATACTGACCGGCCGCCGCGAGCAACTGCACAGCATACGCAAGCACGACGGCCTGGCCCCATTCCCGAAACGCGAGGAGAGCGAATACGACACCTTCGGCGTCGGCCATTCCAGCACCTCCATCGGCGCGGCGCTGGGCATGGCCATCGCCGCCAACCGTCTCGGCATCCGGCGCAAGGCCGTCGCGATCATCGGCGACGGCGGGATGACCGCCGGCATGGCATTTGAGGCACTGAACCACGCCGGTGACAGCGGCAGCAATCTGCTGGTGATCCTGAACGACAACAATATGTCCATCTCGCCCAATGTCGGCGCGTTGTCAAACCGTTTCGCGCGCATCCTGTCCGGCAAGTTTTACACCAGCGTCAGGGAGAAGAGTAAGAAGGCCCTGTCCGGCTTGCCGCCGATCCTGGAAGCGGCCAAACGGGCGGAGGAACACATCAAGGGCATGATCGCGCCCGGCGTGTTGTTTGAGGAATTTGGTTTCAACTACATCGGCCCGGTTGACGGGCACAACTTACCAGCCTTGCTGGATACGATACGCAACATCAGCGAACTGGAAGGCCCGCAGTTTTTACATATCATTACGCGCAAGGGCAAAGGTTACGCACCGGCGGAAGAAGACCCGGTCAAATACCACGCTGTGAGCAAACCGTTTGATCCGGAGATTGGTATGGCTGTGGCGACGGGCAAAGCTGATAAGGAGAAGAAGCCTGCGCCGACTTATAGTCAGGTATTTGGTGATTGGGTCTGTGATATGGCGGAGCAGGATCCGCGTCTGGTTGCGATCACACCGGCGATGCGTGAGGGGTCGGGGCTGGTCAAGTTTGAGCAGCGTTACCCGGAGCGTTATTTTGATGTGGCCATCGCTGAGCAACACAGTGTTACGGTGGCGGCGGGTATGGCTTGTGACGGGTTGAAACCGGTGGTGGCTATTTACTCTACTTTTTTGCAGCGTGCTTATGATCAGTTGATTCACGATGTGGTTACGCAAAAGTTGCCGGTGTTGTTTGCGATTGATCGGGCCGGATTGGTCGGTGCCGACGGCCCGACACATAACGGTTGTTATGATCTGACCTTCCTGCGTTGTCTGCCTGATATGGTTGTTATGGCACCGGCTGACGAGAATGAATGCAGACAAATGTTGTACACCGGTTTCACGCTGGACCAACCGGCGGCGGTACGCTACCCACGCGGCGGCGGCCCCGGTGTTGAGGTGCAGCAGAAGATGCAGGCTATTCCGGTAGGGAAGGGCGAGGTCAGGCGTCAGGGGAAGGGCATTGCTATTCTGGCGTTTGGTTCTATGTTGTCGGTTGCGCTGGATGTGGGTGAAGAGTTGGATGCTACGGTGATCAATATGCGGTTTGTTAAGCCGCTGGATGTTGGGTTGATTGTGCAGGTCGCTAAACAGCATGCGTTGCTTGTTACTATTGAGGAAAACATGGTGCAGGGTGGGGCTGGTAGTGCGGTCAATGAGGTTTTGGCCGAGCAGGGCATCGGCACGAGGATTATCAACTATGGGTTGCCTGATAGGCAGATACAGCATGGGTCACAGCAGGATATGTTGGAAGAGGCGAAACTGACTGCGGCTGGTTTGCTGGAGTTTATTACGCAACACTTGCCTGATAAACCGGCCATCACTACCGCGCAAGCTGATTACATTGACAGAACAACTGACAAAGCGGCAGTCAGGACTTTGAACTGAACCTGAAAGGGAGTAGTGACGCTGGCACCGGCGATGTCACTGGTACTGGCACCGGCGATGTCACTGGTACCGGCACCGGCAATGTCAAAGCAGGCTACCGCCTGCTTTGTCTTTTCACGCCACGCACTCGCGGCTCCGCCCACCGGCACGAATAACTCCCCCCTTGAGGGGGAGTCAAAAAAAGGTGTATTTTACCTTTTTTTGGTGGGGGGACTTGGTTTGGTGGGCACTACACTATGGCCCCCCACCTGAGCCACTGCGGGCTTGCGCCCTTGTGCCTCTGGCTCCCCCTCAAGGGGGGATCTATTCGAGAAGGCTTTGTCTATCCGTGCTGGTGTAAAGAGACAAAGAAGGCGGTAGCCTTCTTTGACATCGCCGGTAGGCGGAGGTGGCGTTGTTTCAGTTGTCCCCCCACCTGAGCCACTGCGGGCTTGCGCCCTTGTGTCTCTGGCTCCCCCTCAAGGGGGGAGCTTAAAACCCAAAATGTTTTTGCATTCGCCGTAACACCTGTTGCGGACTGACATCCGGGCGGGGTAAGTCGGGGATTGTGCCGGGTTTTATTTTCAGGTGGGCGAAGCGGGGGCCGTTTATTTTTTCGGCGGTGAATAGTTGTTGCACTGTCGCTAAACCGGTGCCGCTGGTTGCCATGCCATAACCGCTGGCGCGGGCTATGGCGGCGAAGTTTATGTTGCTTGATACAGTGGCCTGTGCGCCGGTGGAATCATGTACGCCGTTGTCCAGCAACAGGTGTAACAGATTGTCGGGGCCGTAACTGCCGAGGGTTGCGATGTTACCCATACGCATCAACGCAGCACCATCGCCGTCAATGATCACCACTCGTAAATCCGGACGCGCCAACGCCAAGCCCAACCCCAGAGACGAGGCGCAGCCCATTGAACCCACCATATAAAACTGGTTGCTGCGATCCCGACAGGCAAACAATTCCCTGCCGGCATAACCGGTGGTCGCGATGACAATGCAATCATCCTCCGGCGTATGCTCAATAACCGTTTGCAACACAGAGCGACGGTCAAGCGTAATGTCATCATCATCCGCATCTTGATACAGACACCGCACCTGCCGCCGCGACGGGATCGCGACCGCATCAGCCAACGGATGCGGCGCGACCGTGTCTTTTTGCATCACAAAGGCATAAGGCAACGAGTCATCCCGCATATAAGTGGTGGCACGTTGCAAGGCCGGGGCGATCCGATCAGACTCAGCAGGGAACGCCTCCCATTTGATCTGCATCAGATCAAGTAACGCCCCCGTTATCTCCCCCATCGTCCGGTGTTGCGGCTCATCCTGCACCCCCGGCGCACCACGTTGCGTGATGATCAACAAAATCGGAATCCCAAACACATTAGTCAACGAAGTAAGCGGACTCACCGCATTACCAAGCCCGGAGTTCTGCATCATCGCACAAGCACGGCGTCCGGCAATGGCGGCACCCGCCGCCGTAGCCACCGCGTCCCCCTCATTCGCCGAACTGATATACCGCAACTGCCCGTCGCTAATCACATAGTTGATAAACGGTGTCAAAAAAGAGCAGGGCACCCCGGCATAATCGGCAAACCCGGCCTCTCTCGCCGCCTCTACAAACTCGGCGGCCCGGATCATGCCCGACTACCGGCCTGCCCGTAGGTAAAGTCAGCCGCCCGATCCAGATCGTCAATGGTATTCACATCCAACCAATGCCCGCTAATGTAATGCACCTTGACAGTCTTGCCATCATCCACCAGATAATTCAGCAAGTCCGGAATACTGAGTTGCGAATAATCCTCGCGCTGTTGCAACTCACTAATAGCCTGTTCAATCCAGCCCCTGCCAACGGCATTGACCTTCAACATCCCAATCCAGCGACCGGCAGGCTCACCGATATCCAGTTTCTGTTTTTCCGAGATATGTTTGAGCGTCACATCCGCCATAAACAGCGAACGATCATCCGGCCGATCACAATAAGCATAATCCGGCGGGCTGCTGATAGGGGCATCAGCATGCAAGGCAGAGTCCACAACCACCACAATATCGCCGACACTCTCCAGCAGATCCCGCACAATGTAACCACGAAACAGCAGATCACCATAAGTAATGATCATATCATCAGTATATTTCTCCACCGCACAGGCCAGCGTCACCAATTCACCGGTAGTCTCATATTGCTCATTGATACACAACTCATAATCACTGTTAACCAGTTTCTCCGCCTTGTATCCGGCGATAACCGTAATGCTCTTCACCGCCTGCCGCCGCAACTCACTGACCAGCCGCTTAATCAACGGCACCCCGCCGACCTTCAACATCGCCTTCGGTTGATCCTCAGTCAATTCATACAGATTATTACCGCGACTGGCAGCCAGCACCAACGCCTGCGTCGCAGTAGCCGCCCCCAGATACCGCTCCTGCGCGCGACTCAGTTCATCCGCCCCTTGCAACTCAAACACATGATCCACCGCAGTCACCTGATCTTCTATATTCGTCAGCGACTGCTCATCCATAATCTGCCGACTCACTTTCTCCATACTCTCTATCGCACTACGGATCAAATGATTAGCCCAGATAACCAAACTGATATTAGCCTTGCGAAACACATCAGTCGGCGTGCTGTAATATTTTGTAGGCACAATCACCACCGGACAACGCTGATCCCATTGCCGCGCAAACTCCACGATCTCATCAGGCCGCGACAGTTTGCTGTGGATCAAAATCGCATCAGCACCGGCAGCATGATAGGCCTCGGCACGGCGGATTGCCTCGGCCATACCCCAACCGGCGATCAACGCCTCAACACGGGCGACAATACAAAAGTCATCATCCAGCTGACTATCCTTGCCAGCCTTGATCTTGCCGCAGAACTCCTCAACATCCGCCAGCGCCTGTTTTTCACCATCAATAAAACTGTTGGTCTTCGGAAACTGTTTGTCTTCTATACAGACACCGGCAATCGCGCGCTGCTCAAGCTTCCGCACCAGCCGCCGCATATTATTGAAATTACCATAACCGGTATCCCCATCAAGCAGAATAGGAATGCGAGTCACATCAGACATAAACTCAAGCATATCCACCACCTGAGTCCAACTTGCTTCATTACTATCACGCACCCCGAACTGCGCCGACATCGCCAGCCCACTGGCCCAGATCCCACTGAAGCCGGTACGCTCCACGATCTTTGCCGAGATGCCGTTATGCGCTTCCAGAATAAACTCCAGTTGCCCGGAATACAGCAAGGCCCGTAACTGCGCCGCCTTTGACAAGCCGGGCTTGTCACCGCCGGGCTTATTCACACTGTTGATATGACCACTCATTCAGTCTCCCCCAGTTGCTTCAACACAATCGCCTGCGCCCGTTCAATATCGTCGGGAAAATCAATTTCAATCCACGGCAGGCCGGTGATATTTTCATAATTAAATCTGTCAGCTTGTTGCAGGATCAGATCGCGAATCACATCTTCATACGGTGCCTGCTGCAAGTCATTGCCAACATAATACTCCACCCGTTGCGCCAGTTGCACGGCCATCGCAGCATCAAAGCGAAAGAAACCCACCGATTCACCTTGCTGATCCCAAACAACATTGTTATCTATTTGCTTGCGAAACTCCACTATCCGACCATCCGCAACACAGATCTTCACCGGCTCATCCCCCGGCTCAAACTTCTCATCCAGCAACAAACAGTTGCGGTGCTCACTGTCCAGCAACCGCGCCAGCACGGCAAAATCATACAACACATCGGCATCCATCAGAATAATATCGCTACCGCCCTGCAATACCGCAGCGGCATGATGCAGGCTGACGACACTGCCCAGCGTATAATCCGGGTTACGGCGCGTCTCCACATCAATGTCATACCGCATTTCCTGCAACGCCGCCTCAATCAACTCCCCCTGATGCCCGATGACGATACAAACCACCTCAACCCCGGCGCGTTGCAGATTGGTGATATGTCGTTGCAACAAAGTCTTGCCACCAAACGACAACAACGATTTGGGTTTATCCCCACCCGCCTGTTGCAAACGCCGACCGACACCGGCGGCAAGTATAATGGCCTGCATCCGCCTTCACTCCGACCGTTTACACTGCCGATAAAACGCCAGCAAACCGGCACTGGACGGATCCAACTCACCGCCCGCCCCGGCATCCTGCAAACACGCCCCGATCTCCGTAGCCAGAGTCTTCCCCAACTCAACACCCCACTGATCAAACGCATCAATATCCCACAGCACCGACTCAACAAACGTCTTATGCTCATACAGGGCGAGCAACATACCAAGGTTATAAGGATTAAGTTCATCAAACAACAAAGTAGTGCTAGGCCGATTGCCCTCAATATGCCGATGCGGTTGTTGCCGATCCGCTTTACCTTCCAGCAGGGCCTTACCCTGAGCAATGCAGTTAGCCAGCAAGCGATCCTGCGCCGCCTGATCACGCCCGCGCGCCACGGCAATAAAATCCAGCGTGGTCTTCCTGCTACCCTGATGCAACAGTTGAAAAAACGCATGTTGCGCGTTGCTACCGGCACCGCCCCAGACAACCGGCGCAGTATCATAATCACAGACAACACCATCCCCGGTAACAGACTTGCCATTACTCTCCATCACCAGTTGCCCAAGATAGTCAGGCAACAAACGCAAGCGATGCGCATACGGCACGACGGCATGGGAAGTATAGTCAAGCAAATTGATATACCAGATACTCAGCAAGCCCAGCAACACCGGGATATTATCCGGCAACGCCGCCCGCCGAAAATGTTGATCCATAGACTCAGCCCCGCCCAGCACACGGGAAAACACATCCTCACCCAACACCGCACAAGCGATCAAACCAACAGATGACCAAACCGAGTAACGCCCCCCCACCCACGGCCAAAGCCTGAAATAATACTCCGGCACAATACCAAAATCGGCCACGGCACCGACATCTTCCGACACACCGACAAAGTGTCGGCTGTAATCAGTGCAACCATGTTGTTGCAACCACTGCTTCGCCGCCTCGGCGTTATGCCGTGTCTCCTCGGTGCAAAAAGATTTGGAAACCACAATAAACAAAGTCGTCTCCGGATCAGCCCCGGCCAACACATCATCAATCTCCGCCGGATCAATATTGGCAACAAAATCAAAACCAATCGCATCATCCTGATAATCACCCAGCGCATCCAGCAACAAACGCGGCCCCAGCGCCGAGCCACCGATACCAATATGAACCAGCCGCCCAATAGCCTTACCACCGGCACCGCGCAACTCACCCGCCCGCAAACGCCGACAGAATTGATACATCTTCTCCCGCTCCACCCGCACCTCTACCGCGACATCACCACCATCCCCGCCCGCCGTTTGTCGCAACAAGGTATGCAGGGCAGGGCGGGCTTGCGTCCGGTTCACATCAGCCCCGCCAAACAACCCCGCAATTTTTTCCGACAAACCCTGCTGCTCCGCCAACCGGCACAGCAACTTTATCGCCTGCTCATCCACAAGGTTACGAGAATAATCCAGATACAGCGTCTCATACCGCAAAGAAAACCGCTCCCCCCGCCCAACATCCGCCGCAAACATCTGCTGCATAGTCTGCCCGCAAACAGCATCGGCCTGCTGCACAAGGGTTTGCCACAAGGAATCGTGTTGGTTCATAAATACGCGAATAATAACAGTTAATGACGAATAGCTCCCCCCTTGAGGGGGAGCCAGATGTGATCCAAGTCTATATCGCCAGGTTCTCCATACTCCGAATGCTCCCAATTGCGGGGGTGGACCGTGCGGTAAACGGGCGGGGGCGAGTCATCGCCTTGGTTGGAGATATTTGTTCCGTGCGGGAAGCAGCGTTTGACAGTCTCGTTTTCCGAGTTTCTGCGGACACTCTCCTCAATTGCAGATGGGAGTTGTGCTCCGTTCTTAACATAGCCAATCATGACAGCATGACTCATGGCCCAGGCATATTCGCCGTCCACATATCGCCGCACTCCATGGATAATGTAGAGATGGGGTGTCTTCGCATGGTCTATAACCTTACATTCAATGAACAAGCCGTTATACAGTGATGAAGCCAATCCATGATCTCGGCCAATGGGCTTTATGATCAGGTCGGGTTGCTTCTTGATGCTTTTTCCCTTGAAGTCTCTATAACTCGCCTCTCGCTCAATATCAGAAAATTTTTGTCGGTTAAAGTTGCTGCACTTGCTGGAATCAAGTAGGTCCGTCAGACTCAACTGCAATTTCTCCGTAAGTGCTTCTTCAGGATAGTTGCCCGGCTGCTCCAAGCCATCAATGACCGTTATCCATGCATGCCAAATCGCCCGCCTGACAACAGAAATAATTTCCGTCTGCCAGCGAGGAAACGGATAGCTATCCTTGCTTGTCTCGGGAAATAACATAAAGGTCTCAGTCAAAGGGGTTGTCGAACAAAATTTCTATTGCCAACAGCCGTGCTCTGGTGGGTGTCCAATATCGGAACTGAGACAGCATACCCACATAAAGTGTGCCATCTTTAATCTCTTTGATTCTAGTTGAGCCCTGCTTGTAAGCCAGCTGGTAGATGGCCTCAGTTTCTTCGGGAGGGCTTGTATTCAATGAGCCCGGTTTACTGATAGAGAGCCATGTCCACGGTCCCGTGTTATCTTGCAGGAACTGCACATCAAACACGCAGGGTTCCAAGACTTTCTTCAACATGGTCAGAAATGAATTCAACTCCATTCTTTTGGGTTTTCGCAATGCCTCTGCCCGACTTTCTGAAGTTGGCAATGAAGTGCGTAACGAATCCTTAACAACTTGAATATCGTATTTGTTAAGGCCGTATAACTTGCACACGAATCTGTTCAGCCGCTTGAAATCCGGCAATGACTTAAAGGTAGCGGCTATTCCATGGATCTCCTGTCTATCGTTATCTCCTATACTCTCAAACTCATACACGGGGAACTGATCTATATCCATTTTGTGAATCGCATCCCGCTCCACGGCGTATTCCGAACTCATCATAGTTAGGTAATACAGAAACAAATCACTGCTGAGCAGCACGAATATGTACTCAGCGAGGGACTTTGATTGGGGATGAGGTGCCGTACTGTAACCAAAGAACGACTCGTTATAGGCGATGGTTTCTCCTTTATAGGCAAGCCTTACCGATATGGAATCTTTTTGCGGTGTCATGGCCTTGTTTACAAGAACCAGAGGTGTTTCATAGATGGATGAACTACAAGGGCCGTAAAGGTGCCGATGTGTGAAGTATTCCAACTGGCTCGGCTTGATAATGTATCCAACGTTGTCTTTTTTCGTGAGATTACGCGGTTTCATTGCCAGTAAATCGGATGTATCCCTGTTTTTTCCTTCTTGGTATCCTTGTCCAGATCGTTTGGAGCCAACGTTATCTTTCCAGTATTTTCCCAGTGGCAAGGTGCCTTCCTCCTTCCGTAGAGAGTCTATCTTGTCAACCACCTCAACATCCAGAGATGTTCCTCTATATAAGGTTTTAAGCAAGTGTGGGCGCTCCGCCAATGGTCCGGCTTGAACCGGGTCAGCATTGACATAATCTATTCTCATTCTTCCTGATTTATTGTTAAGAGCTCCCTCGTAATTCGGACAAACATATTTAAAGTTATCATAAGGCCCCGGCAAGGAATTGCGAGCAAACAACAGGCAAAACGGCGCACTCACACTAGGCCATACCTTGGTTTGCCTGATGCTGGACGCATTAAGTATGTCAGTGACATTCAACGCTTTGAACAAATGATTTCTTGAGGTTATTCCAGAGGGAGTTGCTTTGAACAAAAATCTCGCATGCAATGCAAAGCCGATAACTCCATCTGGCTTAGCCCATTCCATGCTTTTCCAGACGAACGGCAAATCCGGGACCTGATGGGGGTTGTCGTGAGTTTCAACAACATCTGACAGGTGCTTGGGATCTTTTCGTCTTGCAACATTCCTCACCACTTCGGTCAATTGCACCTTCATAGATGCAGGGTAGCTATTCCAAGGCGGGTTGCCTATGACCAAATCAAACTCGCCGGACAAATCACTTGTTGCCCCTTCCTCAAGGCTACCCATTACTATTGGGTGCTTTGACCAAGGCTTGTTTTCCGGCCTCGTGCAACGCAACACACCATCAGAAGCAATCAAGCGTTCTGTGAACCGCGACTTTTCCGTGGGAATGATTTCCGGGTCCAGTTCCAGAGCTGACAAATACAGCCCCAAAGCAGCGAGGTTAAGTGCTGCCGTGTTTATGTCAAGTCCGGTAATTTGTGAATACATAATGCGGCGGATTGTTCCTGCGTCTGGCCTTTTGCCATCCTTAATCCATGTTTCCTTAACAAGACGCCTGAATGCCAGCGCGACGAACACACCCGCGCCACATGCGGGGTCAAGGACTTTAGCGGAATGCCGGTGTTCTTCGGGAATTGCTGAAAAGCATTGGTCAATCATTAACTCTCCAATGTGCTTGGGGGTGTAGTGTATGCTTTCTCCTTTGGCTCGATCTCTGATGTCTTCGTCCAGGTTTTCCTGAGCGTAACGCTCATATACTTCACTCAGCAGCACTATTGGAACATGGGCAAAATCGATAAACTCAGGTAGCGACAGCTGGCCCCCGCTATCAGCATGGAGCAGAATCAATGACAAGTCGTCAAAGGCTTTTTTGGCAAGTTTCTTAAACCACTTTTCATAATCTGAAACTGATGTTAATGAACCTTTGGGGGCCAGAGGCAAGAAATCGCCATTGAATGTTGTGTCCATCCAGTGATTAACCAGTGCGGCTTCGTGCGGCGAACTGAAGCAGGTTTTCGGGTCACCTTTTCTAAACAGTTCGGGGAAGGTTTGGTCGGTTAATATCTTTCTATCAAGCAGAAATCGTGCAAGCAATGCACGGCCCACCAATGCGAGAATCGTTTCATGTTTCCTTTGCAAAAACTTTGTATCATTCAGTCTGTGCCCAACATTTTTAAGCAGTTTAAAAAGAAGTTGATGAACGCTGATTTCTTTGGGGCTACCAGTACCAAACAAGTAATCGTTTAACTGTTTTGGCAACCGGCCTTCTAGCAAACCGGAAATGGTGAACTGTCCGTTCGGTGTAACAATTTGGCCATCATCAATACGTCTGTATCTATTGCATGGAAAAAGCCTGAGCTGGCCCGGCTCAATAACTGCCAGAACACTATTTTCACCCCTGCAGGCTAACACTGAGCGAGCC
>JBPCXW010000136.1:0-4679 GCA_051008185.1 Gammaproteobacteria bacterium | reverse complement strand
AGCCAGGATGGCTGGGATTCCGGTGCCGATTCGGGCTCCGATTCCGGCCCTGATTCCGGCTCCGGCTCCGGTTGCTGTTCCGGTTCCGGTGCCACTTCTGTCTGCGGCGCCACTTCTGTCTGCGGTGCCGCTTCTGTCTGCGGTGCCACTTCTGTCTGCGGTGCCGCTTCTGTCTGTGGTGCCGCTTGTACTTCTGTTTCCGGTTCTTGCTCCATCACCGGTCTATCAAGCAACTCCACAATCGCCATCGGTGCCTTGTCGCCACTACGGAAACCGCATTTCAGGATTCGCAAATAGCCGCCGGGTCTGTCCTTGTAGCGAGGGCCAAGTTCATTAAACAGTTTGGTTACTATCCGCCGATCACGCAGGCGGGAAAAGGCCAGCCTGCGTTTGGCGACGGAGTCATCTTTTGCCAGCGTGATCAGCGGCTCAATCACGCGGCGTAACTCCTTGGCCTTTGGCACGGTGGTACGAATCACTTCATGCTGCATCAATGATACCGTCATGTTGCGAAACATGGCCTTTCTGTGGCTACTGTTGCGGTTCAGCTTGCGTCCGCTTTCTCTATGTCGCATGGTTCTGCCTGCTATTGGTTAGTTACTGTCTAAAGTACCCCGGCCTCTTTGTCCGGGTATAATCCGGGCGGCGGCCAGTTTTCCAGTCTCATGCCCAGAGACAGGCCGCGCGATGCCAGTACATCCTTGATTTCGGTCAGTGATTTTTTACCGAGATTAGGCGTCTTCAACAACTCCACTTCGGTACGCTGAATCAGATCACCAATGTAGTAAATGCTTTCCGCTTTCAAACAGTTTGCTGAACGGACGGTCAATTCCAGATCATCCACCGGACGCAGCAAAATGGGATCCACTGTCGGCTCGTTGCTGATTGCCGCTTCCTCGGCCTCTTCCGCCTCCAGATCAACAAACACGGATAACTGGTTGCGCAGAATACGGGCCGCTTCACGGATGGCGTCTTCAGGGTCAATCGTGCCGTTGGTTTCTATCTCTATAATCAGCTTGTCCAGATCGGTCTGCTGTTCAACACGGGCACTTTGCACATCATAAGCGATACGTTTGACCGGGCTGAAAGAGGCATCCAGCTTCAATTGGCCGATAGTCTGCTCCTCACCCTCTTCGGTATTGGTAACCAGAACCGGGCGGTAACCGCGGCCGCGTTCAACCTTGATACTCATAGTCAGTTCGCCGGCCTTGGTCAAATTGGCGATCAGATGCTCAGGATTGGCTATCTCAACGTCATGATCCAGGGTAATATCACTGGCGCGAACCTCACCGGCACCGGATTTACTCAAATTCAGAATCGCCTCATCATTGGCATGCATATTGATGGCCAGACCCTTCAGGTTGAGCAAGATGTCAGTCACATCTTCCTGCACACCTTCAATGGTCGTGTATTCATGCAATACGCCCTGTATCTCTACCTCTGTTACGGCACAACCGGACATGGATGACAATAGCACCCGGCGCAAGGCATTACCGAGGGTATGACCAAAACCGCGATTCAGCGGTTCAATGGTAATCTTTGCCTCGGTGTTGGAGACGGTCTCCACATCTACTCTTCTGGGTTTTAACAATTCATTAAATGTTGACGGCATATTAGTTTCCTATGGCTGCTTACTTGGAATACAGTTCTACAACTAGCTGTTCGTTTATTTCCGCGGGTAATTCGCTTCTTTCCGGAACAGATTTATATACACCTTCCATTTTCTTTATATTGACTTCCACCCATTCAGGAAACCCATACTGCTCGGCGACATTGAGGGCATCCTGAATACGTAATTGTGTTTTACTCTTCTCTCTTATTTCAATCTTGTCCTCAGGCCGCACCTGATAAGAGGGGATATTGACTGGTTTGCTATTGACCAAAATAGCCTTGTGGCTCACCAGTTGCCGGGCCTCATTACGGGTACTGCCGAAGCCCATGCGATAAACGACATTATCCAGCCGACATTCCAGCAACTGCAACAGGTTCTCACCGGTTGAACCCTTACGCCGGGCGGCATCTTCATAGTAACGGCGAAATTGCTTTTCCAGTACGCCATAGATACGGCGTAACTTTTGTTTTTCCCGCAACTGTAATGCATAGTCAGACAGACGTTTAGCCTTGGAGCCGTGCTCACCCGGGATCTTGTCTATCTGACATTTTGATTCAATCGGGCGGGCGCGGCTCTTCAGAAACAGATCCGTTCCTTCACGCCGGCTCAGCTTACACTTGGGACCTAAATAACGTGCCATATTCTCTCCAGTCAGACTCTGCGTTTCTTTGGTGGACGACAACCGTTGTGCGGTATAGGCGTCACATCGGTGATATTAGTGATTTTGTAACCCATGGAGTTTAGCGCCCGCACCGCCGATTCACGGCCGGGGCCGGGGCCTTTTACATTTACCTCCAGATTCTCCATACCGAATTCCTGCGCGGCTTCACCGGCCTTTTGCGCGGCAATCTGCGCGGCAAAAGGCGTGCTCTTGCGGGAACCGCGAAAACCACTGCCACCGGCGGTGGCCCAGGCCACCGTGTCACCCTGCCGGTCGGTGATCGTGATAATCGTATTATTAAAAGACGCATGAATATGGGCAACCCCATCCACAACGGTCTTTTTAACTTTTTTCCTGGTACTGCGTTGTTTTGCCATAGTGATATCCTGATTTATCTCTTGATTGGCCGCCGCGGCCCTTTACGTGTTCTGGCGTTGGTGCGGGTACGCTGTCCCCTCAGCGGCAAACCGCGGCGATGACGAATGCCGCGATAAGTGCCGAGATCCATAAGACGTTTTATATTCATGGAAACCTCACGCCGCAGATCACCTTCAACCTCATAGTTGGTGATCTCGGAGCGTATCTTGTCCAGTTCGCCTTCCGACAACTCCCTGACCTTGATGGTGGGATCAATGCCGGTGGCTTGACAGATAGTACGCGCCCGCGCGCGGCCTACACCGTAGATGTCAGTCAGGGCGATAACGAGATGTTTATTGCTCGGTATATTGATGCCGGCGATTCTGGCCATAATCGTTTCCCCTAACCCTGCCGCTGCTTATGGCGCGGGTCCTTGCAGATAACACGGACAATGCCCCGACGCCGGATAACCCGGCAGTTGCGACACATTTTCTTTACAGATGCTCTTACTTTCATAATAGTTCCTCAGGCATACCTTTATCTTCTGCGACCATGGCTTTTCAGGTTGGCCTTCTTCAACACACCTTCATATTGATGTGACATCAGATGGGCCTGTATCTGGGCCATAAAATCCATGACCACGACCACAATAATCAACAGGGAAGTGCCGCCAAAATAAAACGGCACATTAAATTCCAAAATCAGAAACTCCGGCAATAAACAGATACCGGTAATGTAAATCGCCCCTGCCAGAGTCAGGCGCGTCAATACCGAATCAAGATACTGCGCGGTCTGCTCGCCGGGGCGCATGCCCGGCACAAACGCACCGGATTTTTTCAGGTTGTCCGCCGTCTCCCGCGGGTCAAATACAATCGCGGTGTAGAAAAAACAGAAAAACACGATGCCGAGGGCATACAAGCCGACATACACCGG
This sequence comes from Gammaproteobacteria bacterium, assembly GCA_051008185.1. GTDB lineage: Bacteria > Pseudomonadota > Gammaproteobacteria > Eutrophobiales > Eutrophobiaceae > CAXMWX01. The sequence continues at coordinate 1,116 of JBPCXW010000136.1, read as the reverse complement.
TTGCCCCGGTTGCAACAGGATGGACAACTCCTGTAGCCAGCGTAAGTCCTTGGCTTGCCCGGCCCAGTTGGCCAGGGTGCCGGGAAACAGGATCAGGCTGGACGCGAAAATGGGCGGTATCACGCCCGCCATATTCAGTTTCAGCGGCAAGTGGCTGGATTGACCGGCATACATTTTCCGGCCTACCTGACGCTTGGCGTAATTCACCGGTATGCGGCGCTGACCGCGCTCTATGAACACCACAAAAGCGGTAACCGCGATGGCCAGAGTGAACAAGCCCAGCACCATCAGCAGATTCAATTCGCCGGTACGCGACAATTCCAGAGTGCCGGCTACGGCGGAAGGCAGGCCGGCGACGATACCGGCAAAGATAATCAGGGAAATGCCGTTACCTACGCCGCGCTCGGTGATCTGCTCACCCAGCCACATCAGAAACATCGTGCCCGTCACCAGTGTGGTGACTGCCGTGACTCGAAACCCCGGTCCGGGATCCAGCACTACGCCACCGCCCCCGGCCTGTTGTGCTTCCAGAGCCAGGGCCACGCCGAAGGCCTGAAAGGTGGCCAGCAACACCGTTCCGTAACGGGTGTATTGGGTGATCTTGCGTCTGCCCGCTTCCCCTTCCTTGCGTAGCTGCTTCAACTGCGGATGCATAAAAGACAGCAACTGCATGATAATGGAGGCGGAGATGTAAGGCATAATGCCCAGGGCGACCACCGACAGTCTCTCCAGAGCGCCGCCGGAAAACACATTGAACAAATCAATAATGGTGCCGCGCTGTTGATCGAACAACGCCGCCAATGCCACCGGGTTGATCCCGGGCACGGGAATATAAGTGCATACGCGATAGACGAACAGGGCCAGCAGTACGAACAGCAAACGCTGCCGTAACTCCTTCAGCTGTGTCAGACCGGCTAAACCTCCGGGCACTGCGGGATTGGCTACAGACATATTATTCCTCTATTTTGCCTCCGGCCGCTTCAATGGCGCTACGCGCGCCCTTGCTCACCCGAATACCTCGCAGGGTGACGGCCTTGTTGATTTCACCGGTCGCGATCACTTTGGCGCGCTTGATGTTTTTGGCGATCACATTCTCCGCACGCAAGGCGTTAATGT
>JBPCXW010000135.1:0-10514 GCA_051008185.1 Gammaproteobacteria bacterium | reverse complement strand
TGCCGTCCTACATCCAGACTCTGGTTGATGAGGACAAACGCAACGGGCTGTTCATTTTGTCGGGTAGCCAACAATTTGAGGTGGCGACAACCATCAATCAATCCCTGGCCGGACGCACGGCCTTGCTGAAGCTGCTACCTTTTTCGCTTGAGGAGTTGGGATCGCACGGCAAGGGCATCAACCTGAATCGCCTGCTGTTCACGGGTTTCTATCCGCGCATCTGGCATGACAACCTGCCGCCCGCGCAAGCACTGGCCGGTTATATTGAAACTTATGTGGAGCGTGACATCCGTCAGTTGCTGGCGGTCAAGGACCTGACTTTGTTTCAACGCTTCATCACGCTATGCGCCGGACGGGTAGGGCAGTTGCTAAACCTGAATGCGCTGGCGAACGACTGTGGCGTCTCGCATCAAACCGCCCGCAACTGGCTCACCCTGCTGGAAGCCGGGTTCATCGTCTTCCGCTTGCCGCCCTGGTTCACCAATGTCGGGAAACGACTCGTCAAGTCACCGAAACTGTATTTCTACGATGTCGGCCTAGCCTCTTTCCTGCTAGGTCTGGAAAACGAAGACCATGTTCACCGCGACCCTTTGTATGGCAGTCTGTTTGAGAACCTGATAGTCATGGAAGTTCTCAAACACCGGCTACACCGGGGACTGCGTAGCAACCTGCATTTCTACCGCGATAGCAATGGCAACGAAGTGGATTTGTTGCTGAGTTTCGGGCGAGACCTGCTACCGATAGAAATCAAGGCCGGCATGACTGTGAACAGGGATTACTTCAAAGGCCTCGATAATTTTGCAAAACTGTTTGACCTCCCCCGCGGGGCCGGACTGTTGTACGCCGGAGAGGAGCGGCAACAGCGAGGGGCGGTTAAGGTGCGGCCTTTTCGGGATCTCCATGAGTTGTTGGCGGATGTTTGATTCATTCGTCCTTTCCGATTCCCCGGTTCCTTGAGTAAAGCACGAATTTACATGCCCTCTATATGAAAGGGTCGTATGCCCACTGCAAGAGTGCCTGCCTCTGTCGTGGCCGACAGGACAGATCGCGCTTTTTGCAGTTGGCAATAATCTGCCCCGCGTGACGCCTGAACGCCTTCCATCGTTTAATCTGTTTTTCATCCACTGCCGGATCCCGCCTGCCAAGATAATACCGACAATACCACTGAAACCAGCCGCGTGGATCGTCGCCGATAATCCAGCCCCGCTCTCGCCATACACTGAGTGGCTGCCTGGACTTTACCCCGAAATAATTTTTGCCCACATCCGGCACATCCGACAAGCGGGCTTTGACATACCACTCCGCAGGAAACTCATTTCTGCTGTCATTGATGTATTTTCCTTCAAAAACACCGTGCTCCAACATTTGCTGCGGTGTCAGATACGGAGTGAAATCAGGATAGAAGTTCTTACCCGGATTACCGGCAAGCGTATAGACATAGCTTTTCTGATAGGCATCGTTGACCGTAATCCGCATGCCCTTTTTGTATTCTTTCATCCGCTTTACCCGGCATATCTGACTCAATTTGTAATTGCAGATTACATCAAAATACCCCGCAATGTCGCAAGGTCTTTCCCAGCATGGAGTATGTCAGCCTTGATTACTCGCGGCATCCCGCCGCGCGTAGCGCTCCTGTAAGTAGGTCATAAAACTGGAGATACCGGGTTCAAATTTCTCCGCCCCCGGGCGGCACCAAATATAATCAATGCGGTTGAGAGCAACCTCCAATTCCAACGCCTTTTCTTTACGTTCCTGTTTGTTAGAAATGTCATCATGAAGAGCCGATTCAATGACCTTCAATATTTCTAAACTCTCGGCTTTGCCGTGTTCCTGAAGCAATTTGCCAACGGCAGTTGCAGCCGCCATGAGTGCGCTGTCTTTTACCATGCCCCTATAGCGCCTTTCGTAAAACTGTTCTCTTTCTTCTTCCACTGTGGGTGAAACGACTGCCTTGCTCGACATGTCCAGTTCAGTCAGATCATTGTCCTTGGCGACACGCCATAGTGCCTTACCCCAACGCTGCACGAAGAAAGGGTAGCACTGGGAATCTTTCGCTACTTCCTCGAGCAAATCATCGGACACCTGTACGCCTTCTGCTTCCATGGGGATGCGGATGGCATCTTTGGCAGCTTCTGTGCTGATTGGGCCTATGCCCATGAACTCTGCGCGTTCAATGTGTGTGGCTTTTGATTCGCGCAGAAGCTGATCCAAGCCAGGAGTTCCAGCCAGCACCAGCAAGAAAGGGGCTTTGCTGGCTGTCTCCTGGGCTACATTCACGAGTGTCCGGCAGGCATCTGGTTCCATTGTGTGCGCCTCGTCCATCAACAAGATGCGGGGTGTACGCCGACATTCTTTAGCAAGAGCTTTAGCTAGCCCACTGTGATCAATCTTTTTCTTTTTCCATATTGCGGAAATAATAGAAAACTTCGCTAATATTTCTACCGAAATTGTGCTCCGCGGCAACAGCAGGGCAGGCAAATTCCCCTGAATATCGCTGCTGGATGGGCTTGAGGAAATACAAGTGATGCTTGGGGTAAGATTGCGGCACTGTTCCCCAATCCAGCCCAGCAGGGTCGTCTTGCCCATGCCGCGCGGGCCGTACATGACAATCGGTCCTGTCGGCACACCGGCTTCCAACGCCTTCAGTGCTTGCAGGAATACCTCCTGCTCGGCATCTCTGCCGCCTAAATATGGCGGGGGCAGGCCTGCACCTGGTACGAATGGATTGACTTCTCTCATAACGGCACCGCTTTCTTCTTTACCTTGTCTCGTTTGCGAAGACGTGAGAGAGTAGCAGGAATAAGTAATTAAATTCGAGCCTTTTGTGCTAACTAATACTTATTTGGAAAGGTTCCAACACAAGATACATAACCATTTGAGAATAGTTATATCAGTTTATGAAAAAGAGTAATCAAACAGAGCAACTTGTAAAGAAGGTGGGGGACGATCTCGATAAGCCCGCACCCAGCCCTTTCGGCGTGCTGGCTGGCACCGTCACAATTCACGATGCCGCCTCCCTCACGCAGTCCAGTGGGGAACGCTGGACAGCTGGCGCAGACAAGCCATGAGCCAGCAAGGACTGCTGACCGACCCCCGTAGATACGGCACCACAAAAACTTGCATCCCCCCCACAAATCCCCTACACTCCCGCCCCCTATTGAATTGTCGTCGGACAGAATCATGAAAGCAGACATACACCCGAACTACACGGAAATTACCGTCAAGTGCAGTTGTGGTAACACCTTTACCACCCGCTCCACCCAGAGCGAGGAAGTGCATATTGATGTGTGCTCCCAGTGCCACCCGTTTTATACGGGCAAGCAGAAGATGCTGGACACCGCCGGACGGGTCGACAAGTTTCGCCGCAAGTACAGCATGTGAGCGTGGCCGGGCAGGCGGCACTCGGGAACAACATCCCTGCGGGGGTCGTGGTTGCTGGTCTGCTTCTCTGCACGGCATGTGCAGCAGTCAATAACTCTCCTCCGGCGCAACCGGCCGACTGCACGGCATCGTCATACGATGCACAGGCGCAAGTGGAGCGTGTGATTGATGGCGATACGATTGTATTGAGCGACTCCACCCACATCCGCCTGCTGGGTATTGATACACCGGAGATGGGCCGTCGCGGTAAACGCTCTCAACCCGGCGCCCGCGATGCCCGCCGATATCTGCAACAACTACTGCCGCCGGGCAGCACTGTTCAACTCAAGTATGACGAAGAACGGCACGATAAACACGGCCGCACCCTGGCCCATCTGTTCGTCGCCGATGCCAATGTGCAAGCCACCTTGCTGGAGCAGGGTCTGGCGGTGCCGCAGCCTTGGCCACCCAACCTGTCCTTTCTTGATTGTTATCGCGAGGCAAGTCGGCTAGCGGAAGCAGGGCAAAAAGGATTATGGGCACGACCCGAGTACCAGCCGCAACCGCCGGAACAACTGTCGCCCGACACACGCGACTATCGTGTCATACGCGGTTGCATCACCCGTGTAAAAAAGACCAAGGCCTCCATCTTGCTCAATATGGGGGACAACCTTGTCCTGCGTATCGCCAGGAAGGGCATCTATCACTTCCCCGGCTATGATCTGACCACCCTGACCGGTACCGAGGTAACGGCACGGGGAAAGGTTAAAAAACGAAACAAGAAACTGCGTATCGACCTGCGCCACGGCAGCGATCTGGTCATAGAAAAACGCCAAGCGTGCGAAGATATTTAGCTCAGTTAGGGGCTGATGTTGAGGCTACTTCTAAGTTTGAAAACTTAACTATTTGCCGTGTATAGAGATCATCTGTTATCCACAATTTCTGTGGATAACTCTGTGGAGGTTATGAGAGTAGATTCCCGGAGTCTGCTACTTTGTCGGCTAGGTAATAAATATGTCAAAATTTAGTCAGTTTCATATTTACCAATAAAATCAATCAGTTACGCTTATCACTAAGCACCTGCGAGACCACCCCTGCCCGATACCCCGTGATTTGTGCCGGGTCAGCCCCGGGCTGTGTATAAATCCTGCTGAATTACCCGTGAAAGCCGCCATCCCGCCCGGCGATGGAACCTTTTTACAACGCCCCTGTCCCACATAGCAACACGAATGTGCCGCTGAATTCCCCCTCACAGTAGCGGCACGTGTTCCCGGTTTCCCCACCGGGTTACTCAGACCCCGGATGCCCTCCTTACCCCTTACTGCTCCGGGGTCTGCCTTATCTTTCCCCCGCACCCGCCACAGGCCGCTCGCCGTAGAGCCAGCCATCCAGCCGGGTGCGTAGCTCGGGGACGCCGGATTGCTTCAGCGCCGAAAATAGCTGCACGGAGACGGCCTGCCCCCCGGCGGCCTCGGCGGGCCATTCCCGCTGTAGTGCCAGCAACGCGTTTTTTGCCCGGCCGCGGGGGAGTTTGTCCGCCTTGTTCAGCAGGATATGCACGGGCAAGGCCGTAGCGCCGCACCATGCCAGCAATTGCTTGTCCTGCTCATTCAGCTCCCGGCGGATATCCACGATCAGTATCAGGCCGGCGAGGCTGTCGCGACCACCCAGATAGGCGTTGATGACGGTATGCCAATGCTTCTGCAGTGCCCGGGAGACCTGGGCGTAGCCATAGCCCGGCAAATCCACCAGCCTGATGCCCGGCTCCACCGTGAAAAAATTCAGTTGCCGGGTGCGGCCCGGCAGCTTGCTGGAACGGGCCAGCCGATTTTGCGCCGTCAGCACATTGATGACACTGGATTTCCCCGCATTTGAGCGGCCGCAAAAGGCCACCTCGCGCCCGTCGTCTTGCGGTAGCTGGCTTAGTTCGTGTACACTGAGGTCGTAGCGGGTTTGTTGATAGCGGTTCTGCATCTCGTATTTCGTCGGTGGCAATGGGGTGAGCGGGATGACGGGATGATAATGCACACGGCCCCGTTGCGGTAAATTTTTTCCCTGACGGCATCCACTTTTGATTGCGAAACCGGTAAGATAACGCCCCAACATTACACTTGCTCAAATATGAAACTCACTTACATCATTGCTTTGCTACTGTTGTTCAATGTCCCGTCGTATGCCGCGGGCGATGCTCAGGCGGGGCAGAAAAAATCGGGGCAATGCGCGGCGTGTCACGGTGCGGATGGCAACACCAACACCCCGTCCTGGCCCAAACTGGCCGGGCAGCACCCCGAATATCTCGCCAAACAACTGCACGACTTCCGTGACGGCAAACGCCAGAACCCGCAGATGTCACCGATGGCCTCTCACCTTTCCGATGCCGACATCGCCGATCTGGCCGCTTACTTCTCTACACAGACACGGGCACCGGACACCGCCAAACCGAAAGACCTCGCCTCGGGCGAACATTTATACCGTGCCGGCGATGCCAACCGCGGACTTGCCGCCTGCATGGCCTGTCACGGGCCCACCGGGGACGGCAACCCGGCGGCGCTGTATCCCAAGATAAGCGGCCAGCACGCGGGCTACATGGCGGTGCAACTCAAACAGTTCAAGGCGGAAGCGCTCGCCAATGATCGCAACGGTGTCATGCGTGACATTGCCAGCCGTATGAGCAACGCGGACATTGAGGCGGTATCAAATTACATTCAGGGACTGCATTAAACACAACACCACACTCCGAGCGGAAACCACTTATGCGTATCATCACAAAACTTATCAGCCTGTGTTTTATAGCCACCCTGCTGGCCGGCACCGTCGCCATTGCGGCAGACGGCTACAAAACAATCAAACCCGTACAACCCACCAAAACCGGCAACAAGATAGAGGTACTGGAGATCTTCTGGTACGGCTGCCCGCATTGTTACGGCCTGGAACCTGTTCTCACCGCCTGGAAAAAAGACCTGCCAGATGACGTACAGTTTCGCCGCATGCCGGCAGCACTAAACAAAAACTGGCTGGCCCACGCCAAGGCATTCTTCGCCGCAGAAAAAATGGGCGTGCTGGAACAAATGCACACCCGTATGTTTGAAGCCTTACACGGAGAAAGAAAACGCATCTTCACCAGAGACCAGATTATAGATTTCGTCGGCGATCTGGGCATTGACGAGGATGAGTTCAGCAAACACTACGATTCCAACGAAACCGAAATCAAACTGAGGGAGGCATTCATTATGGCGCAACGCTATAAGATCAGGGGGGTGCCTACTGTTGTGGTGAATGGTAAATATATGACTTCGGTTACACTCAGCGGGTCGGAGCAGGATATGCTGGATGTTATTGATGGGCTGATAGAAATGGAGAGGGCGCAGCAGTAGGTTGTGGCATTGACCGGGCAGATGGGTGACACGGTCGGCGCAGATCAAGAAACGTTGTAAAATAAGGAAATCGCCCCATAATACCTTGCAATTTGTACCCTCTACAGTACAATTTACAAGGTATCTTAACCCCCGCAATGAGGCACATAATATGGGATTAACCAATGCAAAAATTCAATTAAGAAACCCAAGGCAACCAGAGTTGTCGGTTGTAGAAGTTGAGGCCTTGGCGGATACAGGGGCAGTACATTTATGTATCCCTGAGCATATTCAAATTCAACTGAAACTCGAAGAAATTGATAAAAAAGAAGTTACCTTGGCGGATGGCAACCAGAAACTGGTTCCGTATGTGGGCCCGGTTGAGATTAGATATGCAAACAGAGTAGGTTTTGCAGGTGCATTGATTATAGGGGATCAACCTTTATTGGGTGCTATTCCGATGGAAGACATGGATTTGGTTGTTATTCCCGGTAGCAGGCAAGTTGTCGTCAATCCGGATAGTCCTAATGTTGCATCATCTGTTGCGAAGACAACTGCCTGACAAATCACGCCAACGAATGACCAAATGCCGCTATGCTAAAAAATAAACATGATCCTCTTTACGCTGAGTTTCGCGACTACATTAGCCTTGATTCTGTCAAGTGTGCTTACGACACCCTCATTGGTGCTACTGCAGCAATTCCTCAATTTTTATGTGAACCTCTGCCTCACAAAAAACCTACCGATAAGCCCTATAAACGTACCGTTAACCTCTATTCGCTATCGCAGAATCAACTACCGTTCGCGTTCATTATCAACAAGAAACATCTCCTGTTCTATCTGCGGAAACCGGCTGTTTGCTCAAAACTCTGGAAACTTGATAACCTCAAGAGCCAGTTTTCTGATGTTAATAAAAGTGATGCAAAAAAGGCGGAAGAATGGCAAATCAGAGTTCGTAACAGGGCTGACGCCAATAACATCGTTGAGAAGATTCTGAATGTTTGGCATGAATAAGTTGGTTTCTAACAAGCAAAGTTGAGTATTCAATTTAAACGTGTGACGTTTGTTGCACTTATAATATTATCCGCGGTTGTCGGTTTTTATGTTGCCGAATCCTATTATGTCGGAATGCCTGATAAGTCTCTGCGGGACTGTGAGGTAGTTGATAAGGCGAATCAGATGGTGTGGGTGCCGGGAGGTGAGTTTAGCATGGGTGCTACTGATGCTTATCCCGAAGAAGCGCCGGAGACAAGGCGTAGTGTTACGGGTTTTTGGCTCAGTAAATATGAGATAACCAACGCACTGTTTAAAGAGTTTGTTGATGCAACCGGCTATGTAACTGACGCGGAAAAACAATCTGCCTCGGTGGTGTTTGTTATGCCGGACGGACTGGACGCTGTTGCAGGCACACAATGGTGGCGGTTTGTGCCCGGTGCCAGCTGGCACTCACCTTTGGGGCCCGACAGTGATATTTATGGCAAAGAAAATTACCCGGTGGTGCATGTATCTCATGCTGATGCCCTGGCTTACGCGAGTTGGCGCGGGCATCGCTTGCCGACTGAGGCTGAATGGGAATACGCTGCCGGTTTTGATCAAACTCCGGCCACTGGGCAACAAGTGAAACGACACGATGTCTGGCAGGCAAATGTCTGGCAAGGTGTTTTCCCGTTCAATAATCGTGTTGAGGACGGGCATAGCGGTACGGCACCGGTAGGGTGTTTTGCCCCTAACCCGGCTGGGTTGCACGATATGATCGGTAATGTATGGGAATGGACCAGCGACTGGTATTTCCCCGGACATCATGCCGGAAACAACAGTCGACAACAGGGCGGTTATGATCCCCGCCAGCCGGGTGTCGCCGTGAAAGTCATCAAAGGTGGCTCATATCTCTGTGCCGCCAATTATTGCAGACGCTACCGGCCAACGGCACGCCACGCTCAGGAGACAGGTCTGGGAGCCGCGCACATTGGCTTCAGGACGGTGCGTTAGGTGTGACAGACTACCAACTCACGCAGTCGCAGGGATAATCTTTCTATCATCAATAGGCCAGTGTAGTAGCGCGGCCATCACCCCGAGTATTACGGCCATATACCAGACCTGATCGTAAGAGCCGGTTAGATCATAGTAATAGCCGCCTAACCAGGCGCCGAGGAAGCTGCCTATCTGGTGGCTCAGGAATACGATCCCGAACAGGGTTCCCATGTATTGTGCGCCGAAGATCTGTGCTACCAGACTGCCGGTCAGGGGTACGGTGCCTAACCATAGCAGGCCGATGGCGGAGGTGAACAGGATGACGCTGGCATCGCTGACGGGGGTTAGTATGAACAGGGCGATGACTATGGAGCGGGCGAAGTATAGATGACTCAGCAAATACTTCTTGCGGTAGCGATCGCCTAACATACCGAATGTGTAAGTGCCGATGATGTTGAAGAAGCCGATCAGGGCCAGGGCGATGGCGCCGGTCATCGGGCTCAGGGATTGGTCGGAGATGTAGGCGGGCAGGTGGGTGGCGATGAATACCACATGAAAGCCGCATACCATGAAGCCCAGGTTGAGCAACAGATAGCCGCGGTGCCCGGCGGCGAGTTTCAGCATCGCGGTCAGGCTGTGTTGCCGGGCGTGGCTTGTGGTGGTTGCCGGTGGTAGTTTTCTGTAGGTGCCGGCGAGTAGCGGGATGAACAGGGCGCAACCGGCGAGGATCAGCATCGCGGTGAACCAGCCGTGGGAATCGATGAACAGTTGGCTGATCGGCACGAAGATAAACATGCCCGCTGATCCTCCGGCGGAGGTGATGCCCATGGCCATGCTCCTGCGTTCTTCCGGGACCAGTCTTGCCACCGCGCTGAGTACCACGGTGAAACTGCTACCCGCCAGGGCGAGACCGACCAGCATCCCGGCACTGAGATATAACCCGGTGTCGGAGGCACTGAATGCGGTCAGCACCAACCCGAAGCTGTAGAGCAAACCACTGATCGCCAATACCCGGAAATTACCATACCGATCAGCCAGTATCCCGGCCGCAGGTTGCGCCAGACCCCAAACCAGATTTTGCAATGCAATCGCAAAACCGAATGACTGCCGCATCAGGTCCAGATCGATAACAACAGGGCGCAAAAACACACCGAACGCCTGCCGGACACCCAGGCTGATCGCGACAATCAGCGCCGATGCAAGCAGGATAAAGAAATAGTCGTTGCGTCTGTCGGTAGTCATCTGCACTATCTGGCCTTGGTCATTCGGTATGTTTATTTTCTTGTCAGGAGTCTACTATACTGTATGCCGTCAAACGCAATTTATCGGGAGCCTGTTATGTCCGATCACAATCAGATTGAAACGCCGCCGGTAGTCCCGGCCGAGCCCTTGCCCGGCCCGACACCCGTGCCCTCGCCCCGCTCCACCTCCATAGGTAGCGGCTGGGGCTGGATCGTCTCCGGCTTTGATATGTTCGTGCAACGCCCGGCGGTCTGGCTGCTGCTCGCCATCGCGGCGGGCATCATCCTGTTTGCGATGGTCTCCATCCCGATCCTCGGGCAACTGCTCCTGTGCTTCACCACTTATGTCTGGACCGGTGGAATCATGCTGGGCTGTCACGCACAAGCCAACGGCAAGCCCCTGAACATCAGCTACCTGTTTGCCGGGTTCCGCCATAAAACAGGCAAGCTGGTTGGCCTCTCTATCTTCTACTCTGTCTGCTTCATGTTCATCGGGGTGCTGGCCTTCCTGTTCTATATACTCACAGGTGCGAATCTGGATGCGGCAATAATGAGTAAAGAATTCTTCTGGCTCATCGCTGTTATGGCC
>JBPCXW010000134.1:0-7019 GCA_051008185.1 Gammaproteobacteria bacterium | reverse complement strand
GCCCAGCACCGAGTCCCAGCCGATACGCTGGTAACCGGTCTCAATACTTTCCAACTCAATGCGGGCGAACAGAATGGCTTTACGCATACGGCGCTCGGTGATACGGCCATCCGCAAAAAACCTCTGGCTGATATTGACGCAGCCCATGTGGAAACTTTCGGCTACTCTGGTTTTAAATCCGGTGCCGATGATCAACTCGGTGCTACCGCCGCCTATGTCAATGACCAGACGTTGTTCGGTATCGTTATAGAAGGTGTGGGCCACCCCCAGAAACACCAGTCGCGCCTCCTCCTGGCCGGAGACGATATCAATGTTATGACCCAGTGCGGCATGTGCGCGTTGCATGAATTCATTACCGTTTCTGGCCTGACGCAGGGTATTGGTGCCGACCACCCTGATGTTTGATTGCGGCACTTCCCGAATACGCTGGCCGAACCGCTGCAGACACTCCAGACCGCGTTGCATGGATTCCTCACTGAGATTTTGCTCCTCGTCCAGCCCCGAAGCTATGCGTACCATGTCCTTGATGCGGTCAATGATCTGTATGCGCTCGTTCTCATATTTTGCTACAATCATGTGGAAGCTGTTGGAACCCAGATCCACGGCGGCAAAAGTTTCACTTGAATTGTTTTTCATTAAGGCAGGTTAGTCAATGAGTAAGTCAACTTTAATGCTAATGCGTCACGCCAAGGCTGAAGGCTACACCGGTGCCGACACCGACAAGGCCAGACCGTTGGCGGCACAGGGCGATAAAGATGCTGACCGCATCGGTAAATGGATGGCACAGCAGGGCTTGATGCCTGACATTGTGCTTTGTTCTCCGGCTGTTCGTACCAGACAGACCATTGCGGCGGTCAACCGGCATTTGCAACTGGCGGATGATCATATTATCTACAGTGATGCAATTTATAACGCCAGTCTGGATGACTTGCTGGACCTGATCGATCAATACCGGCATGAGTGCAACGCTATACTTGTTATCGGGCATAATCCGGGCATGGATGAATTATTGTGCTTTTTGAGCGAAACGCAACCGCCAATGAGTGATACCGGCAAGTTAATGGCGACCGCTACCGTGGCCGTACTGGATTATGATGATGGTAGAGCCATACAGTCCGGTTCGGCGAAAGCACGTTTGCTGATGCGCCCTAAGGAGCTTCCGAAGTCGGTTTGAGCGCGACAATATAGGCCAGCCACCCGGCGTCAGGGTCGCCCTTGGTTGCGGGCTGATAATCATCCTCATCCTCATCCTCATCTTCTTCCTGATCCCAGTAAACGGTGACCTGAAAACCCGCGGCAGTCAGGACTTCGGTTATCTCCGGCAAGGTCCATAACCGCCAATCATAAGTGAAGGCGTTTTCTATCTTTGAGCCGTCACGAAATTTGAAATGAATGTGGCATAGATAATCGCCGCTAATGGGATTGTAATCGGCCTGATCCCAGATATAGGTGAACTTGCCGTGTTTGGTGCGCTCATCCATAACCTGAAATGCCTCATAACCGCCGAAGGCATCAAGAAACATTATCCCGTCATCATTCAGGCTTTCATAGACTGAGCGAAAGTATTGTTGCATCAACTCTCTCGTTTTAAAGATCCAGTAGCTGAAATTCATTGCCAGCACAATATCAACCGGCCCGGAATTGACGCTGAGTACATTTTCATTGAGCACGGTCATCCGTTTGTGTTGCTCGGCGGAGAGTTCGGCCAGATGATGTTCCCTGCCCCATTGCAGCACCGAAGGTTCCAGATCGACGCCAATGGCATGGTTTTCACTGCGGCGTTTTATCCATTCACAGGAGGTGTTCATGGTGCCGCAAAAATCTTCCCGCAATAATATCGCCGGTCGCTTGCGTAGCTCGGTGAAGGTTTCATCAACAAAATCTATTTCGGACTCAGAGCACTGCACTGAGGCCTCATACAATTTGTGGATATCGGCACTGTCGGCCAGGGTTTTTCTTTTATTGACTGTCATATTGAAACACTGCGGCGCTTCCATCTTGAGCCAACAAACTGCCCGGCGAAATAACATAGCACAAAAAAGGCAATGACCTTGACCTGCCAGTCAATGTCGGCATACATTCGCATCGCAATCACCGCCGGCACCGCCGCATGCACGGCGACAAACCATTGCCATGAGAATTTGACCACTGTTTCACGCCAATAGCCGAAGGGAATGTTAATGAGCAGCGTAGCCAGCCCGATGTATAGGATAGTTTTCATTTTGTATGGAGTATGTGAGATCAGGAAGTGATGTATTTTACAGATAAATGCGGATATAGCCAGCCGTTTTTCCTTGCTGACATCATTTCTCACCAAGCCCGGTCAGGAATTGCTTCAATAATTGTTGCCCCGCGGGCGTGGATTGTGCCAGCCAGTCAATAAGCAGGCGATCTTTTTCCGTCGCCGACAGTTGCCAGTCTGCATCCGAGGCCTTCAGTCTGGCGATCAGGGTGTATAAGCTAATAGCGGCACTGACGGACACGTTATAACTACGGGTAAAACCATACAGCGGGATCTTGGCAGACACATCGGCCAACCCCTGCGCGGTATCCGTCAGGCCCTGTTCTTCGGTGCCGAAACAAAAAGCAGTCGGCTTGTCTATGGCAAGTTGCTCCAGCGGAACACTCTGATCATCAAGGGTCATCGCGGCAATCCGGTAGCCCTTGTCTTTCAGGCTCTGCAAACAGGCCTCGGTATTATTCCCGCCGGCCTGATTATGGCGATATATTTGCAGCCACTTATCCGCCCCCTGCAATACCCCCGGATTGAGCTGGTATTCATTGTTTTGCTCAATCACATACAGATCCTGTATGCCCAGACACTCCATAGTCCTGACAACCGCATTGGCATTTTGCGACTGATAAATATCTTCCAGCACCACGGTGAAATAACGGGTACGCTGCGCCAGCACCGTTTCCAGCAACGCCCGCCTGTCAGGGTTGATATACTCGGACAGGTAATCAATGACATCGGCACATTGCGCCGGGGTGAGGTGTTCATATTGCATCTGATTTCATTATATGATCTCTGCCACCGGAAAAGACAGAAACAAAATGACTGATAGCGAAATCAAAACCATTCTCTTCATCACACTCAGCTATGTCGGTGATGCCATCATGTCCACGCCGGTGCTTGAGGCGTTGCATCAACGCTATCCGCAGGCGACGATTGATATTGTCGGTGATCGGCGCTCAACCCTGTTGTTTTCCCAATGCCCGTACTTGGGAAAGATTTACCACAAGGACAAGCAACAGTTTCTCCGGGGATCGGTGGCACTGTTACAGCAAGTCCGGCACACGACTTACGATCTTATCGTTGATATCCGCACCGACGGTTTGAGCTGGCTGATGAAAGGCCGCCACCGGATGACCAAACTTCGGGCAAGGCCTTATGGCAAGCACGCCGTGGAAGAGTTCATGGGAGTAATCCACCGACTACACGGAGACCGACCAATCCCGCCCACACGAGTCTGGTACGGCGAAAGGGAAAAAGACTACGCCCGACAAGCCCTCTCGGAACTTGATACAACACGACTACTACTGGTCGCCCCGGGAGCGGGAACCAAGCCGGAAGTAAAATGCTGGGGCACCGACAACTTCGCCGCTTTCTGCAACGCCCTGTCAAACCACTTCACGGCAGTGGCACTGATCGGGGTCAAGTTTGAGCAGGATCTGACAACTGCAATTACCCACCAATTACACCTGCCCTACACTGATCTTGCGGGTGACAACAACCTGCTTGAAGTCGCGGCCCTTTGTGAGCGAGCCTGCTTTTTTGTCGGCAACGATTCCGGGCTGGGCCATCTGGCGGCGGCAACGGGAACGCCAGTGCTAACTTTGTTCGGTAGCCACAGCCCGAAGCGGGTAAGACCTTGGGGCAAAAACACCTTGCACCTAACCAGCCAGAATCGGCGAGCAAGCAGCATCCTTGTCAGCGATGCCGTGGCACTGGTTACAAATTCAGGACTTGTATGAGGTGGCGGTTAAGCCGCTTCATTCAGATCAACAACAACCTCAATGCCGGGATTGTCAATAACCGCTTTGAACTCTTCCCTGACCCTTTTAACAAACGCATCAGGATAGGTTTTTACAATCTCATCCATAAGATGCGCCAACTTAACAGTACCTTTGGGAGGTAAACCCAACACTTTAAAGAGATGTGTAATTCCTTTTATGCTAAAACCAACCTCAGCCGGATATTCAGAATGTGCGGACTTGAATACGGTAAAAATTCTGCTAAGCCTTTTCTCTATAACACTACAGTCCTGAACACGAACGCGAATGCAGTCCAAGTGTTTATCATAGTAAGCAAACGGACTGTGCGAAGCCGTCCCATTCTCATTAATGAATTTACTCATATCTTGCATTGTCATGATGTCACTCCAGTGTTAAAAGTTTAAAAGAAAATCTGTCAACCCAATTTACAGGGGTTCCAGCCAATCCCTGATCCTCTTCCATCCAAGCCCAATGGTCAATCCAGCATTTAACCTGAGGGAATTCCCTATACATCTTGATCTAGGTTGCTTTTCAAGTCCAGAGGGAGCCGAGCGGGAAGCTGATCGCATCAAAAGGCGGTAATGATACTGGCACATCGTCGGTCAGAGTAGCAATCAATACCCACTGCCCTTCACGCAGTTCAAAGGCTTCCAGAGTGCGGGCTTCGGGTTCTACGAACCAGAGATAAGGCACGCCTTCGCGGGCATAGACATCACGTTTGCCGCCGAGGTCAAGCTTGCGGGTAGAAGGAGAGATTACTTCACACGCCCAATCCAGTGCGAGGGTGAAGTAAGCTGTGTCGGGGAGTTTGGGCATGCGCTCACGTCGCCAGCCCGCCAGATCGGGAACCAGAATGTCATCACCGAGATGCAGTTCCGGCTCATCAAAGATCCACCAGCCACCGGGACCGCCCTGGCCGTTGTCAAAAGGGTTGAACAAACTACCGCCCAACGATGACCTAGCCCGGGTATGACGCGGAGCAGGTCGCGGGTTGGTGTAGAGTGCCCCGTCAACGACCTCGGCGATCTTGTGGGGTGGTGCGTCAAGCACATCCTGATAGGTCGCCTTTCGATGCGGCGGCGTTTTTTTTCGTTGAACACTCATGGCATGATTCCCTTAGTTTCTATCTTGTCAAAGTATAGCCTTTCGTTACTGGCTGTCAAGCATATCAAGATCTTTCCTTAAAAGTATTCTTGGGTTTCGCCCCGTCAGTTGTACTTGCTAGTTGGTTTTACACATTATACAATCTGGATCTTTTAATTAAGGGTATACCATACATGAAGATACTGTTTTGTAATGTAGGGTGGATGCGAGATTACAATGGAGCAACAAAAGAAGATTTCCCTGTTGGCAAGGCTAAATACCTCAATATAAAAAACAAGATAGGTCACGAAGAATGTAATTTTCGTAAGGTGGGAGAGAAAGTGTATGGTTTTGTATGGATTCCCGGGCAAATGGACATTAAAAAAAACTTTGGCGCAGGCAAAGATGCAGATTCTATTTCTGGGGTCACGGTTATTTGGGTGGCCCCACGCCCTGAAAAAGAAGGGGACGGGATGGTGGTTGTAGGGTGGTACAGAAATGCAACCGTGTATCGTGATTACCGGACAATAAAAAATAGTGCAAAAACACGAGGAAATCCCAAACTTGATTATAGAATTGAAGCTTTATGGGCTGATGCTACTCTTCTCCCGCTGGAAAAGCGATCATTGCTAGTTCCCGGGTTCCGTAATATTTGGTATGCCAAATCATCAAAAGGCAAGGCGTTTATCCGGGAAGTACAAAATTTTATGGAGAAAGGAGTCCACGACGTAATACCAGATATTGATCTTAACTTGTCAGGAAAAGAGGGAAAGTCAAAACTTGTCACTCATTTGGTGCGGGAAAGAGATCAAACTCTTGTAAATAATAAGAAAAAGCAGATTTTAACAAATAAAGGAAAACTTGCTTGTGAAGTATGTGGGTTTGATTTTCATTCTGTTTATGGAAAACTTGGTACAGAATTTTGTGAGGTGCATCACAAAAAATCATTAGCTAAAGCTAAAGGTGAGGTTAGAACAAAGCTGAATGATTTAGCGATTGTCTGCTCAAACTGCCATAGAATGTTACATCGTCAAGATCTAATGTCTATTAATCAACTTAAAAATATGGTGCAAAGAAGCAAACAAAACCGCACAAAATAACCAAATTGTGAATGATCAGACGAAGCCGTAGGCGCGTGTAGTAAAAAGGCAAAGAAGGCGTTAGCCTGCTTTGACATTCATAAACAAACTTTCATACATCTCAATGGTCGCTACCTGCATTGCCTCCAATGTAAAGGGATGCGTGTCAGGCACCGGCATCGGGTTTTCAAGCATGGCGAGGCTTGTTGCTATGGTTTGATCTCGATCTTCGGGTGGGATCAGGCCCGTCGGGTAGATCGTTCCCAGTACCTCTGATGCGCCGCCGTGATCGTAGGCGATAACTGGCTTGCCGAGCGACAAGGCTTCAAGGGCGGTGAGGCCAAAGGCTTCGGGGATGCGGGAGAGTGAATACACCAGAGTTGAGATGGCCATGATGTTGCGCAGATCATCGCGATGGCCGGTGAAACTGATTTGTTTGGTTAGCCCTAAAGAGTGGGCCAGTTGTTTCAACTCGCGGGCGTAGCCTTCCCGCCGGGCATCTGGTGCGCCGACGATCAGGCCCTGAATATCCTGACGTTTTTCAAGCATCCCGGCCAGAACATGAAGAAAATCGATCTGTCCCTTCCGGCGGGTGATTCTGGCGGGCAGGGTGAGCAGATGTTTTTGCCGCGTCTCCGGGAATGCTCGCGTAAAATTTTCCCGCCAAGTAGCGTCGGGTTGGTAGGCAAAAGGAAACTCCTCGGTGCTAACCCCTCCTGATATGTGACAAATATCTTCCGGTCTGGCACGCGGGTAGTTATTCAGGATGTAATCTTGAATGAAGGCCGAGACGGCAATGATCTTTTCGCCGCGCGTCATGATCCCGCTATAGGCATTGATAGAATAAGAGCCGTGTACCGT
>JBPCXW010000133.1:0-5083 GCA_051008185.1 Gammaproteobacteria bacterium | reverse complement strand
CCTAGGGAGCGCCATTCAAAATCCGTCAAACAATACATCCAGTGCGTTGATGATATACACGGGCTGATCCAGATGTATGGAGTGGCCGCTGCCCTCCGCTATCAAATGCACGGGCCGGCCGCCGAAGGTGGAAAGTTCGTCTTGCAGTTCCATCCAGATGCGTTCCATTTCGTTGCCACGCTCGGTTTCGGGCCAGACCCTTTTGCCACGGGTGATTACGATGACCGGGATGTCCGCCGGTATCGGGCCGGCGTGTGACAATTCCACGCCGCTGATAGGCAAACTCATCATCTCTTCGCGCCAGGTTCGGGTGTGTTTCCGGGTGGATAACATTAGCCACGCCAGTTCCGCGACCGCTTGTGGGTAGTTCTTGTGCAGTATCGGTTTGCTTACTGTGTAGGAGCGGGCGTTGTGGTAGGAGCGATCATTGCGCGAATGCGTTCTGCGGGGGATCTGTTTCGGTTCGGGTAATCTCAGTGTCTGCTCGGGATGGGATGAATCGATCAATACAATGGCCGCCGTTCGCTGCGGGTATTCGCGGGCGAAATACTGGGCCGTGTAACCGCCGAAAGAATGGCCGACCAATACATACGGGCCGGGGGTATGGCTGTTGGTCAGCAATGTATTCAATTCATTGGCGATGCGTTTACTGGTGCGGGGCAGCGGGCCGTATTCGCTCCAGCCGTATCCGGCGCGGTCGTACGCGCAAACGCGGTAGCGTCCGGACAGGGCCTGTTGAATGCCGCTCCATTCCAGAGAAAATCCTCCGGTGCCGGAGTCAAACACAATGGTGGGCGTGCCCCTGGCTTTCATACCGGTACAGTGAATGTGCAAACGGTAGCCGCCGACATCAACCAGGCGCCCCGGCACCGCAGGCGGTTGCGCGCTCGCGATTTGGGACAAACAAACCATCAGGCCGATTGCCCGGCTTATGTGTAACAGGCTTTTTGACATATTATCTCCAGCCATTTTATGATGTTGGCATCTCTCGCACGGCAGATTGTTATCTACCCGAACAGTGAACCCTACCCCTGACAAGCCCGATCATTGCCGCCTCGGCAGGAGGCTGTTGGCAATACTATATGACAGTTGCCTGTTACTCGCCACCTTGCTGATCGCCACCGCCGCCCTGTTGCCGGTTACCGGCGGGCAGGCGATTGCTAGCGGTAACCCGCTGTATTCCTTATACCTGCTGTTGCTCAGCTATGTCTATTTTATCTGGCAATGGCACAAGGGCGGGCAGACACTGGGTATGCGGGCCTGGCGGATACGGCTGGGTAGCGAGACCGGTGGCCAGGCGGGTTGGGGCACACTGTCGTTGCGCTTCTGTTACGCCCTGTTGTCCTGGCTGTTGCTGGGCGGCGGCTTCTGGTGTGCGTTGGCCGACCGACAACACCGCACCTTGCATGACAGATTGTCCGGGACACACCTGCATCACACGCGATCAATAGCGAGTCAATAAACGCTGCACGATCAGAAGCAACAGCAAGGTCGGCAGACAGACCATCAGCAGAGGAGGCAGATTATGCACCACGCCCAGATTGCTTGAGGCGAGGCCGGCAAAGTGGAAGACCACCCCTATCAAGGCACCGATGAATACACGCTGACCGATGCCGGTAAAGCGCGAGTTGTTTTTCACCAATGGCACGGCCAGCATAATCATCACGATAACAGTGATCGGTTTGATCAGTTTTGCATACAGGGCCTGCTCGTATTGCACGGTGTTTTGCGAATTGGAACGCAGGTATTGAATATAATCATACAGTTCCCAGATCGGCAGGTGCTGTGGTTTGATCGTGATCAGATTGACTATCTCCGGGTCCAGCGACACTTCCCAGACGGCCTGTTTGTGTTCCTGTCGGCTTGCCCCGTTGTCTGCTATCGCCGTTTGTTTGACATCGTGTAGCATCCAGCCTGCATCGGTATATTCCGCTTGTTGTGCGTAAATACTGCTACGCAAGTGTGACTGTTGATCAAACTCATAGATATAAATCTCTTCCAGTTTATTGCCTTCCACTACCCGCCTGATGTTGATGAAACTGTCACCGTCCCGCACCCAGAAGCCGTGCCGGGTTTGCAGGGTGATTTGATCGGTCAGTGCCACCGAGCGTCGGTGTTGCGCCGTTTGTTCGCTGTACGGTGCCACCAGCTCACCGATGGGCAAGGCCACCAGCACCAGTATCAGCGCCGAGCGGATCAGCAAACCACCCAACTCCGGTCGCGACATACCCGAGGTGCGAATGATATCCAGTTCACTGTTTTGCGCCAGCATACCCAGCGCGGCCATCGCCCCTATCATCGCGGCGATCGGGAACAGTTCGTAAGCCAGACGCGGGATGGTCAGGGCAACATACATCGCGGCCTGTAAAACCCCGTAGCTACCTCTGTTGGTTTCTTCCAGCTGATCAATCAGGGAGAAAAAGGCGAAGATCGCCACCAACACCGTTACGGCAATCAAGGTGTAGCGCAACAAATACCGGGTGATGTAAGCTTGCAGGATCTTCATCGGCGGTTAGCGGGCGGGCCGCCGGTTGAGTAAGCGTGTCTTGATCGTCGGCAGATAAAACAATCCCGCCGACAACATAATCAACAGCAAATGCACCCACCACAAACCGACAAAGGCCGGGATCTCATCGCGTTTCAGCAAGGTCTTGGAGATGCCCAGCAGATTACTGTAAATAAAATATATCGTCACACAGACAAACACTGGCAGGTAACGTTGCTCACTGGCCGCATAACGGATCAGGGCAACGGCCAGCAATGGCAACAACAGCACCGATAACACCGTGGAGATGCGCCACTGTAACTCGGCAACATAACCGGGGTTATCCGAACGCAACAGTTCTGCGGAAGGGATCGCATCCGGTTTTCTATACACGGTGGTCCCGTCCGCCTCTTCAATCAACACGGCGTAGGCGCGATATTCGGTTATCTGATAATCCAGTTGTCCGGGGAAACCGATATAACGCCGACCATCCCTGAACAGGATGTAACGGCTACCGGATTCCTCGGCAAAGGTGTAACCGGCACTGCCTGAATTCAATACCCCGAGGGCATCATCCTGTCGCACCTGTAAAAATATATTTTCCATAAAGGTCTCGTCGGCTGACAGGTTTTCCACATAAACCATCCGGTCACCCTGACTAAACTCCCTGAATGTGCCGGCCTTGATACCGCTGAAGTCCGCCTCCACCCGCGCCTGCTGCCGCAACTGCGCCACATTCTGCTCCGCCCACGGGGTCAGATAAAAACTGACCGGGAAAACCACGCATGCCAATGCCAGAGAAAAATACAACACGGATAAAACCTGAAAGCGGCGGGCAAGACCGGCGTTATACAATACGGTGATCTCCCGATCTCTGGCCAGACGCAACAGCCCCAGCAACACCGCGATAAACACCGCAACGGGTATCAGGCTGGGCAAGGTAGTCAACATTTTCATCGCCAATAGCCGCCATACGAGGTCGCCGGGCAGTTGCCCTGCGGCGGTGTCGGCAAGATAATCAACAAAACGGCTACCGGCCAATATCAGCAGTAGCAGGCCAAGGATCCAGCCCAGTTTCGCCAGTATCTCTGTTTGGATGTAACGTCTGAGAATCATGATTTTTATTATAGGTTACTTGGATGTCAAAGCAGGCTTCGGCTACCGGCAAATGGCAAAGCAGGCTAACGCCTGCTTTGTCTTTTCACGCCACACACCACGGCTCTGCCCACCAGCACGGATAGCTCCCCCCTTGAGGGGGAGCCAGAGGCACAAGGGCGTTAGCCCGTAGTGGCTCAGGTGGGGGGACGGGTTGGGGGTTACCGAAACTAAGTCCCCCCACCAAAGCAGGCTGCGCCTCCTTTGGCTCCCCCTCAAGGGGGGAGCTATTCGTGCCTGTATAAAGAGGCAAAGTAGGCGTAGCCTGCTTTGACATTGCCGGTGCCAGTGCTGATGTCGATAGCAAAGCAGACTTGCACGGGAATGACCATAACGCATAAACTTGGCACCTGGGCAATGACACCTGCCCGGGCACATTCACATTCAATCACATGGTACAAGATATTATGGAATTCAGCATCAAAAGCGGTATCCCTGAACGGCAGCGTGCAGGCTGCCTTATTGTCGGCGTTTTCGAATCACGCAAACTCAGTGCGGCGGCGAAGGCCGTTGATAGTGCCGGTAAAAGGTATCTGTCAAATCTGATCAAGCGAGGTGATATTAGCGGCAAACCCGGCCAAGCCCTGTTGTTGCATAGTGTCCCCGGCGTAACGGCCCAGCGGGTGTTGCTGATAGGCTGTGGCCGCGAGCGGGATATGGATGATGCGGAGTATAGAAAGATCATTGTGCATAGCCTGAAGCAGGCGGCCACGACCGGTGCCGCCGATGCGATCAACTGCCTGCCGGAACTCGCGGTGAAGGGTCGGGATACGGCCTGGAAGATTTATCAGGCCGCGCTGTTCATGCAACAGGACGATTACCAGTTTCGCGAGTTCAAAAGCAAGAAGCGCGGCCCGGCCAAGAGCTTGCGCAAGATGATCCTGATGGCACCGGCAGACGAGGCGACCGCCGCCGGAGCGGCCCTGAGACAGGCCAAGGCAACGGCGAAGGGCGTGAAGCTGGCGCGCGATCTGGCCAATCGCCCGGCCAATGCCTGCACCCCCGAACATCTGGCGGAGCAGGCGCGGGCACTCGCCAAGACCCGCAAGGCCGAGAAGGCGTTGCGGGTGACGGTGCTGGATGAACCCGCCATGCACAAGTTGGGGATGCACTCTTTACTGTCGGTATCGCGCGGCAGTGCCGAACCGGCCCGGCTGATCATCTTTGAATACAAGGGCGGTGCGAAGAAGGACAAGCCGGTGGTGCTGGTAGGTAAAGGTGTCACCTTTGATACCGGCGGCATCTCTATCAAGCCGTCGGCGGCGATGGACGAGATGAAGTTTGATATGTGCGGTGCCGCCTCGGTGTTCGGCACCGTCTGCGCCGTTATGGAGATGGGGCTGCCGGTGAATCTGGTCGGGGTAGTGCCGGCCACCGAGAACATGCCCGGCAGCAAGGCGACCAAACCGGGTGACATCTTTACCAGTATGTCAGGCCAAACCA
>JBPCXW010000132.1:0-14781 GCA_051008185.1 Gammaproteobacteria bacterium | reverse complement strand
CCGCACGCAAGGCGTTAATGTCGATCACATCAGCATCCAGCTTGTTGAGCTGGCTCAAACGTATTTCCGCCGTGATGCGGGCCAGATGGGAATTGAAACCGGTCTTGGGCAGGCGCCGTTGCAAGGGCATTTGTCCGCCCTCAAAACCCACCTTGTGATAACCGCCCGAGCGCGACTTCTGGCCTTTATGGCCGCGCCCTGCTGTTTTGCCGATACCGGAACCGGCACCGCGGCCGACCCGTTTGGCTTTGGTTTTGGCACCGTTAGCCGGTTTTATTGTATTCAATCGCATTTCACACTTCCTCTATTGCCAACAAGTATGAGACTTTGTTTATCATGCCGCGCATGGCGGGGGTGTCCGCCACGGTGACTGTTTGCCCGATACGCCGCAGGCCAAGACCGGCCACGCAAGCCTTGTGCGAGGCAATGCGACGATTGGTACTTTTTTTCAATGTAACCTGAATTTTCTTGTTGCTATTTACCATTGCAATTAACCTGTAATGTCTTCAACACTTTTGCCGCGTTTGGCGGCGATACGTTCGGGTGAGGCCATTGCCTGCAAACCCTTCACTGTGGCCCGCACTACATTGATCGGGTTGGTAGAGCCGATGGATTTGGCCAGCACATTATGAATGCCCACACATTCAAACACCGCCCGCATTGCGCCGCCGGCGATGATGCCGGTACCCTCCGAGGCAGGTTGCATATAAACCTTGGCCGCCCCATGCGTCGCCGTGATGGCATAGTGCAAGGTGGTGTCATTCAGCGGCACCGAGGCCATATTGCGCCGTGCCTTTTCCATCGCCTTCTGTATGGCAAGCGGTACTTCCCGTGCCTTGCCGCGGCCAAAGCCTACCTTGCCGTTGCCGTCACCGACTACGGTCAAGGCGGTGAAACCGAAGATACGCCCTCCCTTTACTACCTTGGCGACGCGGTTCACCGCCACCAGTTTTTCCAGAAGTTCTTCGTTACCTGTTATGGATTCTGTCACTGCCATTTTTTTCTCCTAAAACTGCATACCTTGTTCACGGGCGGCATCGGCCAGGGCCTTGACGCGACCATGATATTTATAACCGGAACGATCAAAGGCCACTCTGGTTACACCGGCCTTTTGCGCCCGCTCAGCAACCGCCTTGCCTACGGCCACGGCTGCATCTTTATTGCCACCATATTTGATCTCGCTACGTAATGTCCGATCCAGAGAAGAGGCACTGGCCACTACCTTGTCGCCCTGTGTATCCAGCACCTGCGCGTAGATATGTCGCGGCGTGCGAAATACACACAGGCGATTCTCGCCCGCTTCCCGAATCCGGGCCCGGGCGCGTCGTGCTCTTCTTAGTCTGGCTATTTTCTTTTTCATCTCAACTATTACTCTCTATACTCTCTAGGCTTTCTTGGCTTCCTTGCGGATAATATGTTCATCAACGTAACGCACACCCTTGCCCTTGTATGGCTCCGGCGGCCGGTAAGCCCGGATGTTCGCGGCCACCTGCCCCACCTGCTGTTTGTCCGCACCCTTGACCACTATCTCGGTCTGGCTCGGCGTATCAATGCTGATGCCATCGGGCACCGGAAAATTCACCGCGTGCGAGAAACCCAGGGTCAGGTTTAATTTGCCGCCCTGGGCTTGGGCACGATAACCAACCCCGACAATCTCCAGCTTGATCTCAAAGCCTGTGGCCACACCGGTAATCATATTCTGCAATATCGCACGGGTGGTGCCCGCCAGGGCTCGCGCCGATTTCGTCGCGTTCTTCGCCGAGACCTTGAGTATGTCATCTTGCCGATCAACGGCGACCATCGCATGCAATTCATGGCTCAGTTCGTTTTTGCCGCCTTTCACCATCAGGGTGTTGCCGTTGATATTGACTTCAACGCCCTCGGGTATGGACAACGGGTTATTGGCTATTCGTGACATTATTTATTCTCTCTCTATCCTCAGGCGACAATACAGATGATCTCGCCGCCGATGCCTTGTTCGCGGGCACTACGGTCGGTCATCACGCCTCTGGATGTGGAAACAATAGCCGTACCCAAACCGCCCCGTACCTTGGGCAACTCATCCACCGAGCGATAGCGACGCAAACCGGGACGGCTGACCCGCCTCAAGGTCTCAATCACAGGTCGGCCTTCAAAATACTTCAGTTCAATGTTCAGCTCGGGCTTGATCGCATCCTCGCGCACGGCGTAATCGGCGATGTAGCCTTCTTCTTTCAGGATCACCGCTACGGCGATCTTCTGTTTGGAAGACGGCATACTCACCTCGCGTTTGGCCCGCTCCTGACCATTACGAATGCGGGTCAACATATCTGAAATTTGATCTTGTAAGCTCATATACTCTCTCTTTTACCAACTGGCTTTCACCAGACCGGGAATGTCGCCACGCATGGCCGCCTCCCGCAATTTGTTTCTGGACAGGCCGAACTTCCTGTAAAACCCGTGTGGCCGACCTGACAATGCACAACGGTTACGCAACCTGCTCTTGCTGGCGTCTCTGGGCATTTTGTTCAGTTTGGTACGCGCCGCGCTACGTTCTTCTTCGCTCAGCGACATATCTTTTACACTAGCCCTGAGTACGTCTCTTTTGGCCATATATTTTTTTACCAGTTTGCGGCGTTTCGCCTCCCGGTTCACCATTGCTGCTTTTGCCATAAGTAGTTATCTCTTGTTTAAGTTGTCAGGTTATTGCCTGAGCGGAAAATTGAATGCCAACAACAAGGCCTTGGCCTCCTCGTCTGTTTTCGCGGAGGTTACAATCGCAATGTCCATGCCCCTGATTTTGTCGATTTTGTCGTAATCTATCTCAGGGAAAATAATCTGCTCTTTTACGCCCAGACTATAGTTACCACGACCATCAAATGATTTTATATTCAAGCCGCGAAAATCGCGGGTGCGCGGGATGGCGATGCTGATTAGCCGATCCAGAAATTCATACATCCGTTCCCGGCGCAAGGTGACCTTGCAGCCGTTCGGAAAGCCTTCCCTGACCTTGAAGTTGGCGACCGACTTTTTGGCGTTTGTCACTACCGGCTTTTGCCCCGCTATCATGGTCATATCCGCCACCGCGTGTTCAACGACTTTTTTATCGGCAACCGCGTCGCCCAGCCCCATATTCAAAACGATACTGGTAATACGCGGCACCTGCATAACCGACTTGTAGGCAAACTGCTGAGTCAGTTTAGGCACCACTTCTGTTTTATAAAATTCTTGTAATCTGGTCATAATCTTGCTCTGTCGTCCGGCCGCGGGCTAGACATCAACAACCTCGTCGGTGGATTTGAAATAACGCACCTTGGTACCGTCCTCCAGGTTTTTGAAGCCCACCCGATCTGCTTTACCGGTAACCGGATTGACGATGGCCACATTGGATACATCAACCGGCATTTCCTTTTCAATAATGCCGCCCGGTTTACCCTGTGCGCTGTTACCCTTGGTATGACGTTTCACCATATTGATATTTTCCACTACAACTCTTGCAGTTTCGGTGACTACATTGAGTACTACCCCGCGCCGCCCTCTGTCCTTGCCGGCCAGGACGATAACTTCATCACCTTTCTTTATCTTGTTCATGTTGCTATCCACTTGACCCTCGTCAAAGCACTTCCGGTGCCAGCGAGATGATCTTCATAAAATTCTCGCCTCTTAGTTCACGGGTTACCGGCCCGAAAATACGCGTGCCGACCGGTTGTAACTGGTTATTCAGCAATACTGCGGCGTTGCTATCAAAGCGGATGATAGAGCCATCGGGGCGACGCACACCTTTTTTGGTGCGTACCACAACCGCTTTATACAGCTCGCCTTTTTTCACCCTGCCGCGGGGTATGGCTTCTTTCACACTGACCCTGATCACATCGCCAATCCGCGCATATCTGCGTTTTGAACCACCCAGCACCTTGACGCACATGAGTCTGCGTGCTCCGCTGTTATCCGCGGCATCTAAAACTGTTTGCATCTGTATCATGTGTCTGCTCCGGTTCTCATTTACACTTCCTGGGTCTTGGTCACGACTTTCTGCAGACGCCAGGCTTTTCTCTTTGATATGGGTCTGGATGACTCAATCACGACCATATCGCCTTCATTACATTCATTATTCTCATCATGGGCCAGCAACTTGGTGGAGCGCCTGATATATTTTTGATACAGAGGGTGTTTGACAGTCCTCTGAATCAATACCGAGATGGATTTATCCATCTTGTTACTCACGACCCTGCCTGTCAGGGTGCGCGGCGCTTTTTCAGTCTCACTCATCACTTGTCACCTTTTTCATTTTCGTGCATCACTGTTTTGATACGCGCGACATCGCGCCGAATCTGCCTGAATTCGCTGGGGTTGCCCAACTGGCCTGAACCCTTTTGCATACGCAACCTGAACAGCTTGCGCAACTCGTCGTTGAGCATGGTGTCCAGCTCTTCAGGGTTTTTATCTCTTAGTTCTGCCGCTTTCATTATAAAATCGTCCTGCTCACGAATGCTGTCTTGACGGGCAATTTAGCCGCTGCCAGTTTGAAGGCCTGACGCGCCATATCTTCCGGCACGCCTTCAATCTCATACAGCATTTTGCCCGGTTGAATCAATGCAACCCAATATTCAACGTTGCCCTTGCCGCCGCCCATTCTGACTTCCAATGGTTTTTTGCTAACCGGCTTGTCAGGAAAAATCCTGATCCATAACTTGCCGCCACGTTTGACCGTGCGGGTAATGGTACGTCTGGCCGCCTCAATCTGGCGCGCGGTAATACGACCGCGCCCGGCGGCCTTGAGGCCATATTCACCGAAGCTGACCTTGTTACCGTTGCCGGCCTGACCGCGGTTCCTGCCTTTGCTTTGCTTGCGAAATTTTGTTCTTTTAGGTTGTAACATTTGCAATACCTTCCGTCAGGCTGAAGCCGCCTGTGTTTGTGTCTGGGTCGCTACGGTCTCTTCTTCCTGCTCCTGTTCTTCAACGCCGAACACCTCGCCCTTGAAGATCCAGACCTTCACGCCGATAACGCCGTAGGTCGTGGCGGCCTCGGCGAAGCCGTAATCAATATCAGCCCTTAGTGTATGTAGCGGCACACGCCCTTCACGATACCATTCGGAACGGGCAATCTCCGCGCCGTTCAGGCGCCCGGCGACATTGATTCTCATACCCAGCGCGCCCAATCGCATGGTATTGGTCACCGCACGCTTCATGGCGCGCCGGAACATAATGCGTCTCTCAATCTGCTGCGCCACACTCTCAGCTACCAGATGCGCGTCCAGTTCGGGCTTCCTGATCTCCTCTACACTGATCTTGATATCCTGTAATTTCACGGCGGCCGAGGTCCGCATCATCTTGAATACTTCCAATCGCAACTTCTCAATGTCTTCACCCTTCTTGCCGATCACAATACCCGGACGAGCGGTGTGGATAACCACATGCACGTTGTTGGCCGGGCGTTCTATCTGAATACGCCCCACCGAGGCATTGGCCAGCTTCTCGCGCAAACGCTGGCGCACTTTCAAGTCAGCATGCAGATAAGCGGCATACTCGCGTGAATTGGCGAACCAGGTTGAGGTCCAGTCTTTGATGATGCCCAGCCGTATGCCGGTTGGATGTACTTTTTGTCCCATAGCCCTACTCCACCGTTTCCGCCACAGTCACCGACAGGCGACTGGTTCTTTTCAGGATTCTGTCCGCCCGACCGCGGGCACGGGGGCGTAACCTTTTCATCACCGGCCCCTGATCAACCATCACGGCTGACACGGTCAATTCATCAATATCCGCCCCGTCATTGTGTTCAGCGTTGGCTATGGCGGACGCCAGCACCTTTTTGATGATTGCCGCACCTTTCTTGTTGCTGAACTGGAGGATATTCATTGCCTCATCCACGGGCAGACCACGTATCTGATCCGCTACCAGACGGAGCTTTTGCGGCGCTATCTGCGAATGTTTTAATCTTGCTGTTGTAGTCATCAGTTCTAACCTGTTGTTGCCGGTGCTGCTGCTTTTTTGTCACCGGTGTGACCGCGGTAAGTGCGTGTCAGCACGAACTCACCCAATTTGTGTCCGACCATGTTTTCAGTAATAAATACCGGGATATGATCCCGCCCGTTATGTATGGCAATCGTCAAACCCACCATGTCCGGCAGGACCATGGAGCGTCTGGACCAAGTCCTGATAGGACGCTTGTCATTGGTCTCCCTCGCCTGCTCCACTTTTTTCAGCAGGTGATGGTCAATGAAAGGACCTTTTTTAATTGAACGTGGCATCTTATCCTCTAACCTTGCTTGACTTGCGTTTGCGTACGATCATGTTGTCGGTACGCTTGTTCTTGCGGGTCTTGAACCCCTTGGTCGGGCTACCCCAGGGGGTCACCGGATGTCTGCCGCCGGAAGTCCGGCCTTCGCCACCGCCGTGCGGGTGATCAACCGGGTTCATCGCGACACCGCGTACCGTAGGCCGGATACCGCGCCAACGCTTGGCACCGGCCTTGCCCAGCTTGCGCAGGGAATGTTCTCCATTACTCACAACACCGATGGTGGCGCGACACTCCAGAGGCACCTTGCGCATTTCGCCGGAGCGCAGACGCAAGGTGGCATAAGCACCTTCGCGGGCAACCAGTTGCACACTGGTGCCGGCACTTCTGGACAACTGGGCACCCTTGCCGGGTTTCATCTCAACACAATGCACGACAGTACCGACCGGGATACTCCTGAGCGGCAGATTGTTGCCGACATCAATCGGCGCATCCGCACCCGATAACAACACGCTGCCGGGCTCTACGCCTTCCGGTGCGATAATGTAACGCCGTTCGCCATCGGCATAACACAGCAAAGCCAGATGCGCCGTCCGGTTAGGATCATATTCCAGACGTTCCACACGCGATTTGATACCGTCTTTGTCACGTTTGAAATCAACCAGACGATAACGCTGCTTGGCACCGCCGCCGCGATGCCTGACGGTAATCCGCCCCTTGTTATTGCGGCCTGAATTTTTGCTTTGCTTTTCCAGCAAGGGCTCATAGGGATCACCTTTGTGCAAATGCTTATGCACAACATGAACCATGCCCCTGCGGGCCGGTGAAGTCGGTTTTGGTTTGACTAGTGCCATGTTCTCATGCCCCCATAAAATCAATATCAAACCCGTCTTTCAATTTGATATAGGCCTTTTTCCAGTCGGGTCGATGCCCGGCCCGTGCCTTGAAAACTTTGCGCTTGCCTTTTACATTGCTGGTCTGCACTGACTCCACTTCAACCTCAAACATTTTCTCAACGGCCTTTTTGATTTCAGGCTTGGTCGCGTCTTTTAGTACCTTGAAAACAAACTGCCGATGCTTCTCACTGAGCCGGGCGGACTTTTCAGTCACCCGCGGCTCCAGCAAAACTTTCATTAGTCTTTCGTCTTTCATTCCAGCCAGTCCCCCACTTTTTCCACCGCCGCCTTGGTAATCACCACATGCTCATAGGCGGCCAGACGGTAAGGATTGATATCGGCGATATCTATCACCTCCACCCCGGGCAGGTTGCGCGTAGCCAGATAAAAGTTCTCATCTATCTCTTCCATGATCACCAGGGCCTCATACAAACCCAGCCCATCCAGAACATCCAGTGCCTCTCTGGTTTTAGGCTCCGTGATAGCCAGAGTATCAACGCAGCTCAAGCGCTCCTGCCGAGCCAGCTCGGACAACATCGTACGCAGTGCGCCGCGATACATTTTTCTATTGACCCTGACCTTGTAATCACGCGGTGCGGCGGCGAATACGACACCGCCGCCACGCCAGAGGGGATTGCGGATTGTGCCGGTACGAGCCCTGCCCGTACCTTTTTGCCGCCAGGGTTTGCGACCGCCGCCTCTGGCAGCGGCGCGATTCTTCTGCGCCTTGGTGCCTTTTCTCGCGCCGGACATGAACGCTGTCAGTACCTGATGTACCAGCGCCTCATTATAACCGGCGGCAAACACCTTGTCGGAGACCTCAAGCTTGCCGGGTTTGTCTTTGTTTGCTTTGTGTAATACCAGTTCCATATCGTTATGCCTTCACCGCCGGTTTAATAATGATGCGTCCGCCTTTGGCACCGGGAACGGCACCTTTTATCAATACCAGATTCCTTTCCGCATCAACTTTTACAACCTCCAGATTCTGTGTCGTGCAACGGCTGTTACCCAAGTGGCCGGCCATCTTTTTACCCTTGAACACACGGCCCGGTGTCTGACATTGGCCGGTAGAACCGGGGGCGCGGTGCGCACGAGAGTTACCGTGGGTCATGCGTTGCGCCTTGAAGTGATGGCGTTTGATCACGCCTGCGTAACCTTTACCTATGGTGGTGCCGGTTACATCCACTTTCTGGCCGATCTCAAAGATATCCACCTTGATCTCCGCACCGGGTGCCAATTCCCCGGCTTCGCCCTCGGCGAGCCGAAACTCCAGCAGGCCTTCCGCATTGTCAATCTCCGCCTTTGCCAGCTTGCCGGAGACCGGCTTGCTGATCAGCTTGCTACGCTTGCTGCCGTAAGCCACCTGCACGGCGCGATAACCGTCTTTCTCAATATCGGAAAGACGCGTCACGCGATTCGGCACCACCTCAATAACGGTGACCGGGATTGACCGGCCTGCTTCGGTAAAGATGCGGGTCATGCCTCTTTTTGTGCCTACGATTCCGATTGTCATAACATTCAACCTTTATTTGTTCTCTGTGTTGTCGCTACTAATTCAGTTTGATCTGTACATCCACGCCCGCTGCCAGATCCAGTTTCATCAACGCATCCACGGTTTTATCCGTGGGATTGACGATATCCAGCAGCCTTTTGTGCGTCCGAATCTCATATTGATCGCGCGCATCCTTATTGACATGAGGCGAGATCAGAACCGTGAACCTTTCCTTCTTGGTCGGCAACGGGATCGGCCCTTTTACCTGAGCACCGGTGCGGCGCGCGGTCTCCACGATTTCCCGTGTTGATTGATCTATCAACCGATGATCAAAGGCCTTGAGCCGGATACGTATATTCTGTTTGCTATCTGCCATGTCTTTTTACTCTTTGTCTTTGCTCTTTGCCTATTGATCGCCGGTCAGTGGTTCATTCAATGATCTTGCTGACGACACCCGCACCCACAGTGCGGCCACCCTCGCGGATAGCGAAACGCAAACCCTCTTCCATCGCTATCGGGTTGATCAAATCCACCACCAGCTTGATGTTATCGCCGGGCATCACCATCTCCGTACCACTCGGCAACTCCACCGCACCCGTCACATCCGTGGTGCGAAAATAAAACTGCGGACGGTAGTTGCTGAAAAAAGGCGTATGACGACCACCCTCCTCCTTGCTCAACACATAAACCTCACACTCAAACTTCGTGTGCGGGGTGATACTCCCGGGAACGCACAACACCTGACCGCGCTCAACCTCTTCCCGCTTCGTGCCGCGCAACAACACACCGACGTTGTCACCCGCCTGACCTTCATCCAGCAGCTTGCGGAACATCTCAACACCGGTGCAGATCGTCTTCGTCGTATCCTTGATGCCCACTATCTCAATCTCATCGCCCACCTTCACGATGCCGCGCTCAACACGACCCGTCACCACCGTGCCCCGACCACTGATAGAGAACACATCCTCTATCGGCAACAGAAACGGCTGATCCACCGGACGCTCAGGCACCGGGATGTATTCATCCATCGCCGCCATTAACTTCTCTATGGAGGGCTTGCCTGTGTCACTCTCATCACCTTCCAGTGCCTTCAATGCACTGCCTGTGATCACCGGCGTCTTGTCACCCGGAAACTCGTAGCTGTCCAGCAACTCGCGCACTTCCATCTCCACCAGCTCCAGCAACTCCGCATCATCCACCTGATCCGCCTTGTTCATATACACCACGATCTTCGGCACGCCTACCTGACGCGCCAGCAGGATATGCTCGCGGGTCTGCGGCATCGGGCCGTCCGCCGCACTCACTACCAGCACCGCACCATCCATCTGTGCCGCACCGGTGATCATGTTCTTTACATAGTCTGCGTGGCCCGGACAATCAACATGGGCGTAGTGACGGCTTTTCGTCTCATATTCCACATGTGCTGTTGCAATCGTAATGCCGCGCTCACGCTCTTCCGGGGCATTATCAATCTGATCATACGCCTTGGCCTCGCCACCGAACTGCGCCGCCATGGTCTTGGTGATCGCCGCCGTTAGCGTTGTCTTGCCATGGTCAACATGGCCGATAGTGCCGACATTGACATGGGGTTTCGTTCTTTCAAATTTTTCCTTGGACACGGTTATTACCTCGTTATTTAGCTAAGTTAGTTTGGTTGATTACTGGTTTTTACTGATGATTCCCTCGGCGATATTCGGGGGAACCGGGTTGTATTGGGCGAATTCCATTGTGTAAGTGGCGCGGCCTTGAGTAGCGGAGCGCAAGTCGGTGGCATAACCGAACATCTCTGACAGCGGCACCACGGCGCGCACGATCTTGCCGGCGGGTGAATCTTCCGTACCGGAAAGGATACCGCGACGGCGATTCAGATCGCCGGTTACCGCACCGAGATAATCTTCCGGTGTCACTACTTCTACACTCATCATCGGTTCCAGCAGGATCGGCCCGGCGCGCCCGGCCGCATCCTTGAAACCCAGAGAACCGGCGATCTTGAAGGCCATTTCACTGGAATCCACTTCATGAAATGAACCGTCAAACAGGGTGACCTTGACATCTACTACCGGATAACCGGCAATAACGCCGTTTTCCATCTGCTCCTGAATGCCCTTATCCACGGCGGGGATATACTCTCTGGGGATTGCACCGCCGACGATCTCGTTGATAAATTCATAACCGCTACCGGCATCACGCGGCTCAACCTTCAATACTACGTGGCCGTACTGACCGCGCCCGCCGGTCTGCCGGACGAACTTGCCTTCGGCCTTTTCCACCGGCTTTTTGATCGTCTCCCGATAGGCCACCTGCGGCTTGCCTACGTTTGCCTCTACCTTGAACTCGCGCTTCATCCGATCAACGATGATCTCCAGATGCAATTCACCCATGCCGGAAATAATGGTCTGGCCTGATTCCTCATCGGTATGCACACGGAAAGAGGGATCTTCCTGCGCCAGCTTGCCGAGGGCGATCCCCATCTTTTCCTGATCCGGCTTGGTCCTGGGCTCCACGGCCACCGCGATTACCGGCTCCGGGAAGTCCATTCTCTCCAGTACGATCACATTGTTGTTGTCGCACAAGGTATCGCCGGTGGTGACATCTTTCAGACCTACCGCAGCGGCGATGTCACCGGCACACACTTCCTTGATCTCTTCGCGGCTGTTGGAATGCATCTGCAACAGGCGCCCGATACGCTCTTTCTTGCTCTTGACAGAGTTATAAATCGAATCACCGGAACGCAACACACCGGAATACGCCCTGAAGAAAGTCAGGCTACCCACAAAAGGATCAGTGGCGATCTTGAAGGCAAGGGCAGCAAAAGGTTCTTGATCATCGGGGTGACGTTCGGCTTCTGTTTCCTTGCCGTCATCCAGCATGCCCTTGATAGCGGGGACATCGGAGGGGGCCGGCATATAATCAACCACGGCATCCAGCATCGCCTGCACGCCCTTGTTCTTGAATGCCGATCCGCACAAGGTGGGCACGACTTCATTGGCCAGAGTGCGGATCCTGAGGCCGGTCTTGATCTGTTCTATATCCAGCTCACCTGAATCCAGATAAACCTCCATCAATACCTCGGTGGCCTCGGCGGCGGCTTCCACCAGATGCTCGCGCCAGGAACGGCAATCCGCCAGCATGGCCTCCGGGATGTCCTGTTCCTCAAATTTCACGCCCATGTTTTCCTCTTCCCAATAAATGGCCTTCATCTTGATCAGATCCACCACCCCCTTGAAGGCCTCCTCGGCGCCGATGGGCAGTTGCACGGGTACCGGGTTACTGCCCAGACGTTGTTTGATCTGATCCACCACGCGCAGGAAGTTTGCACCGGCACGATCCATCTTGTTGACAAACGCCATACGCGGCACCTGATATCTGTTGGCCTGCCGCCAGACCGTTTCCGACTGGGGCTCAACGCCGCCCACGGCACAGAACACGGCACAGGCACCGTCCAGCACCCGCAGGGAGCGTTCCACCTCAATGGTAAAATCCACATGTCCGGGGGTATCAATGATGTTGATGCGATGCTCTTCATAGTCCCCTTCCATGCCGCGCCAGAAACAGGTGGTGGCGGCGGAGGTGATCGTGATGCCGCGTTCCTGCTCCTGCTCCATCCAGTCCATCGTGGCGGCACCGTCATGTACCTCGCCAATCTTGTGGGAGACACCGGTGTAGTAAAGGATGCGCTCGGTGGTGGTCGTCTTGCCGGCATCAATGTGGGCCATGATGCCGATGTTGCGGTAGCGCTCTATGGGGGTATGACGTGACATGATCAGAGTTCTCCGTGGCTTACCAGCGATAATGCGAGAAGGCCTTGTTGGCCTCGGCCATTTTATGGGTGTCTTCGCGCCGCTTGATCGCGTTGCCGCGATTCTCGGCGGCCTCCAGCAACTCGCCCGCCAGACGCAGACCCATGTTCTTTTCACTGCGATTCTTGGCCGCATCCACCAGCCAGCGCATGGCCAGGGTCATGCTGCGCTCCTGCCGCACCTCAATCGGGATCTGGTAGGTGGCACCGCCCACACGCCGCGACTTCACTTCCACGACCGGGCGGACGTTGTCCAGTGCCTTGCCGAAGACCTCCATGGAATCGGTGCTCTTTCGGGTGTTGATCTCGTCCAGGGCACCATAGACGATCTTCTCGGCAATGGACTTTTTGCCACTGCGCATGACCATGTTGATGAATTTCGCCAGCACCGTGTCGTGGTATTTCGGGTCGGGCAGGATTTGCCGTTTCTCTGCGACTCTTCTTCTGGACATGGCGGCGGTCTCCGAATCAGGCCTTGGGTCGCTTGGCGCCGTATTTGGAACGGCCCTGACGCCGGTCCGGGACGCCAGAGGTATCCAGGGTGCCGCGCACCGTGTGATAACGCACGCCGGGCAGGTCTTTTACACGCCCACCGCGGATCAGGATGACGGAATGTTCTTGCAGGTTATGGCCTTCCCCGCCGATGTAAGTGGTCACTTCCTGACCATTGGTCAGGCGCACACGGGCCACCTTGCGCAGGGCCGAGTTAGGCTTTTTCGGGGTCGTGGTATAGACGCGGGTACATACCCCGCGTTTTTGCGGGCATGACTCCAAGGCCGGCACATTACTCTTGAGCCGTTGCCGTTTTCGCGGCTTACGCACTAACTGATTGATTGTAGACATAAAATAACCACTGCCTCTGCTATCGTTATCAACTAAAAACCGGCTCACAAAGGGCAAAAAACCCTCCTGACAGGTGCTCGCCCGCCAAGCCGGATGATTGTTTTGGTTATGAGATTGCGCCGACGGTCTGTATCAATGAAACAAACGGTGTCGGCCCCCAAAGCCACGTCTATATTGGTGACTGTGCAGCCTTTCAGGCTGCTATTTTCAGCAAGTAACTCACTGAAAAATAACGAAAAGTTCGGCTAAATGCCGGGACTTTCCTCGCCTTGCAAAGCCCAGAGATGAGCCCTTGCAGGAGTTCTTTATTTCGCTACTCGGGACATCCCGTGCGGCGAAAAGGAGCGGATTGTATTGCCTCGGGGGGCAGGCTGTCAAGAATAAATTGCCAATTCTCGGCAGACAGTAGCGGGGCCGACCGTCAGGTGCCAGTGGCGGAGTCTTGTGCGCTATCGTCGGCCTCGGCAAGTTCCGGGGTCGCGGGCGCGGGCTCAACGACGGTCTGCTCCGGCGGGGAGGGCTCCGGCGGGGACTGCTCCAGCAGAGAGGTTTGCTCCAGAGGGGGCTGCTCCGGAAGGGTCTGCGCCAGAGAGGTCTGCTCCAGAGGAGTCTGCTCTGGAGGGGCCTGCTCCGGGGACTCGGGAAGCACTTCAGTCTGCTCCGCCTCGGACACCTCGGTCACCACCTCCTGTTCCGGCGTGGTGTCTTCTTCCAGTCTGGAGCGTCGCTCATTGTGGTAGGCCAGGCCGGTGCCGGCCGGGATCAGGCGGCCTACTATGACATTCTCTTTCAGGCCGCGCAGATCATCCCGTTTGCCGCTGACACTGGCCTCGGTGAGTACCCGTGTGGTCTCCTGGAAGGAGGCGGCGGAGATAAACGACTCCGTGGATAATGAGGCCTTGGTGATACCGAGCAGCACCGGCTCGTATTGCGCCGGTTTCTTGCCCTGCTCTATTAACAGTTCGTTCTCCTCATCCACACGGGCGCGCTCCAGTTGCTCGCCTGCGAGGAAGGCGGAATCACCGGCATCGGTGATCTCTGCCCGGCGCAACATCTGCCGCACAATCAACTCAATATGCTTGTCGTTGATCGTCACGCCCTGCAGACGATAAACATCCTGGATCTCGTTCACAATGTATTCCGTCAAGGCATGCACACCTTTCAGGCGCAGGATATCGTGCGGCGCCGGCGGGCCATCCACGATGACATCTCCTTTATCCACATGCTCACCTTCAAATACATTGATGTGACGCCATTTGGGGATGAGTTCCTCATACACCTCACTCTCGGGGCCGGTGATGACCAGACGCTGCTTGCCCTTGGTGTCTTTACCGAAGCTGACCGTGCCGGTTTTCTCCGCCAGAATGGCCGGCTCTTTTGATTTCCTGGCCTCAAACAGATCCGCCACCCGCGGCAGACCACCGGTGATGTCGCGGGTCTTGGAGGACTCCTGGGGCAGACGGGCAATCACGTCGCCCACGCCCACGCCGACGCCGTCGGTGACATTGATCACCGCGCCCGGCGGCAGCATGTAC
>JBPCXW010000131.1:0-6733 GCA_051008185.1 Gammaproteobacteria bacterium | reverse complement strand
GTCCCCCCACCAAAGCAGGCTTCGCCTCCTTTGGCTCCCCCTCAAGGGGGGAGCAATAACAAGCACGAATAGCTCCCCCCTTGAGGGGGAGCCAGTGGCGCAAGGGCGTTAGCCCGCAGTGGCACTGGTGGGGGGACTGCCTTATAGCACCCCGGAACGGATTACCGCCATTTTGTTCACCATCATATCCTCGTAGGTGTAGCGGATACCGCCGACGCCGTAGCCTGATTCTTTTAGCCCGGCGAATGGCATCCAGTCAACCCGGAATGCGGTATGGTCGTTGATCATCACTGCGGCGGCATTGATGTGTTTATAGACATACAGCGCAGTATCAAGGTCCTTCGTCATCACCGCCGCCTGAAATGAAAAGGGCAGACTGTTGGCGCGGGCAATGGCCTCATCCATATCCTGATAGCCATAGACGCAAACCACCGGGCCGAAGATCTCATTTTTACTCACCGCGCAAGTATCCGGCGGGTTCAGTAACACCGTGGCCGGATAACAGGTGTCCGACACCGGCTTACCACCACTCAGTAACTCGGCACCCTCCTGCACTGCCTGTTGCACCCATTCATGCACACGCTGCACCTCGCGCGGGCGGATTAGCGGGCCGATGTCGGTCTGTTCCTGCACCGGGTCGCCAACCTGCGTGGCCTTGGCCAGTTTGGCCAGCCGTTGTGCGACATCCCCGGCCAGTTTGGCCGGTGCAAACACCCGTTGCACCGACACGCAGACCTGCCCGGCATGATAAAAGCCAGCCTTGGCCAGCAGTGGCAGGCAGTCGTCCAGATCGGCGTCGGCGGCGATGATAACCGGTGCCGCACCGCCATGTTCCAGCGCACAGCGGGTGCCGGGTGCCAGCTTTGAGCGCAACATCCAGCCGACCTTGGCACTGCCGATGAAACTGAAAAAGCCGACCCGCGGGTCGGTCACCAGTTTCTCCGCGACGGCCAAATCATCAACCACACAGGCCTGACACCATTTCTCGGGCAGACCGGCCTCGCGCAGGATAGAGACGAAGCGCATACAGGACAATGGCGTGTCCTCCGCCGGTTTGACGATGACCGGACAACCGGCCGCAATGGCCGGGCCGATCTGATGCACGATCAGGTTCAGCGGGTGATTGAACGCACTGACTGCGACGACTACACCGATAGGCTCATGGTGAGTGAACGCGATACGGCCTTCCGAGGCGGCGTTCAGGCCCATCGGGATCTCGCTGCCGGTTTCATAGCGCGGCAACTCGGCGCAGTTTTTCACCCCGTCTATTGCCCGTGCTACTTCAACGCGCGAGTCAATCAACGGTTTGCCGCCTTCTCTTGCCGCCTCTGTCGCCAGATAGTCAAACCGGGATTGCATGATCTCGGCGGCGCGGGTCAATATCGCAATGCGCTCGCTTTCTTTTAGCCACTGCTTGCGGTCGCTGTAGAGGGTATGGGCTGTGCTTAGGGCTTGCTCCACCGCATCAGCGTCAGCGATGCCAACGCTGCCGATCTCGCTGCCGTCAAACGGCGAAGTCACCTTCAGGCTGTTGGTCGTGGCGCTGCCTGCGATGAGTAGAGGATAGTCTTCCGCCATATCAGATAGGGCAGATCAGCCCGCCGAGTTTTTCTGTCAGTTTCATATTTTCGCTGTAATCCACCGGGCAATCTATCACTACCACAGTGTTATCCTCGCGTGCCTTTTTCAGGGTCGGCAACAGATCTTTTGCTGACTCCACCCGATAACCTTTGGCACCAAAACTCTCGGCATATTTGACAAAGTCCGGATTGGTAAAGTCTATATGGCTGGAGCGTTGATATTTCTTCATTTGATGCCATTCAATCAAACCGTATTTAGAATCAGTCCAGATCAAAATGATCATCGGCGTGCCTATCCGCAATGCCGTTTCAATCTCCTGTGAGTTCATCATAAACCCCGCATCACCGGTGACGGCCACTGCGGTCCGCTCCGGATAGTGCAATTTGGCCGCAATCGCGCCCGGCACCGCTATGCCCATTGACGCAAAACCGTTGGAGATGATGCAGGTGTTGGGATGCTCGGCCTGATACATCCGCGCCATCCACATCTTGTGTGCGCCGACATCGCTGATAACGATGTCCTCGGGGGCCAGTGCCTGCCGCAAATCCCACAGGATTTTCTGCGGCTTGACTGGGAAGCCGGTGTCGTTGGCGAATTCCCCAATCTCCTCTACGATGGTTTCGCGCAGGGAAGCGGCCTCAAACTCGGCACGGGGGGTGGCCATCCCGGCGATGCTGTTCAGTGCGCTGGCGATATCACCGAGTACGCCGCACTCAACGATGTAATATTCATCCACCTCGGCGGGGGAGAAATCAATATGCACGATTTTTGCGTGTTTGTTTTTATTCCACAGGTAGGGGTGATACTCAACAATGTCATAGCCGATACAGATCACGACATCGGCGCGGTCAAACCCGCAGGACACATAATCGGTCGCGGCCAGACCCACCGCCCCGAGGCATTGCGGGTGGGAAAACGGGATGGAGCCCTTGGCCATAAAGGTGGTGGCCACCGGCAGTTTCAGTTTTTCTGCAAAGGCCGTCAGTGCCGCATCGGCCTTGTCGCGCACCACCCCGTTGCCGGCCATGACCATCGGGTATTTGGCATTGGAAATAATCTCGGCGGCTTGCCGCAGTTTATCTTCCGGCGGGATCGGTGTGGAGGGGCTTTGCACCTTGAGCGGTTGCTTGCCGGTCACTTCCATATCGGCAAGGTTCTCCGGTAAATCAATAAAACTGCCACCCGGTTTTTCCGATTGTGCGACCTTGAATGCCTTGCGTATTGTTTCCGGGATGACTTCGGGTTCTTTTATCTGCGAGGCGTATTTGGATATTGGTTCAAACAGGTTCACTAAATCAAGGATCTGGTGGCTCTCTTTGTGCAGACGGGTAGTAGCGCCTTGCCCGGCGATGGCGATAATCGGTGCCCGATCCATATTGGCATCGGCAAAACCGGTGACCAGATTGGTCGCGCCCGGCCCCAGCGTGGCCAGACAGACCCCGGCCCGGCCTGTGAGTCGTCCCTGCACATCGGCCATAAAGGCCGCGCCTTGTTCGTGGCGGGTGGTAATAAAGCGAATGGGACTGTCAAGGAGCACATCCATAACCGCGATATTTTCTTCACCGGGGATGCCGTAGATAAAATCAACGCCTTCATTCTCAAGGCAGCGGACAAAAAGTTCAGAACCTTTCATGGGGAGGCCTCACTATTATGGTTAGTTATTGAGGTAAGAGGGGATTATAGGGGATTTTAAGGGGGAAAGGAAGTCCTCCCACCAAGCAGGCGATGTCAAAGCAGGCTCCGCCTGCTTTGCCTTTTCACGCCAAGCATTTGCAGTTCCGCCCACCAGCACGGATAGCTCCCCCCTTGAGGGGGAGCCAGAGGCACAAGGGCGTAAGCCCGTAGTGGCTCAGGTGGGGGGACGGGTTGGGGGTTACTGGAAACTATGGCCCCCCACCAAAGCAGGCTGCGCCTCCTTTGGCTCCCCCTCAAGGGGGGAGCTATTTGCTATCCGTGCTTGTGTAAAGAGACAAAGAAGGCGGTAGCCTTCTTTGACATTGTCGGTGCCGGTGCTGATACCAATGCTTGACACACCACCGCCACAAGCGTATCGTATCAACGAAACATTCCCCATACCTGATGACTGAACTAACCCACCTGCAACGGCTGGAAGCTGAAAGTATCTTTATCATGCGCGAGGTCGTCGCCGAGTGTGAAAACCCGGTGATGTTGTATTCCATAGGCAAGGATTCCTCGGTCATGCTACATCTGGCGATGAAGGCATTTTATCCCGGCAAACCGCCATTTCCATTGCTACATGTTGATACCACCTGGAAGTTTCGGGAGATGATTGAGTTCCGCGACAACATCGCCAAACAGCACGGGCTGGATCTGATCGTGCATATCAACGAGGAAGGTGTGCAACAAGGCATCGGCCCCTTCACCCACGGCTCGCAGGTGCATACCGATATTATGAAGACCCGTGCCCTGAAACAGGCACTGGACAAACACCAATTCACCGCCGCCTTCGGCGGTGCCCGGCGTGATGAGGAAATG
This sequence comes from Gammaproteobacteria bacterium, assembly GCA_051008185.1. Classification (GTDB taxonomy): domain Bacteria; phylum Pseudomonadota; class Gammaproteobacteria; order Eutrophobiales; family Eutrophobiaceae; genus CAXMWX01. The sequence continues at coordinate 2,656 of JBPCXW010000131.1, read as the reverse complement.
TCGCGCGCCAAGGAGCGCATCTTCTCTTTCCGCTCCGCCCAGCATCGCTGGGATCCGAAAAATCAACGCCCTGAACTGTGGGACATCTATAACACACGGATACACAAGGGCGAGAGCATGCGCGTATTCCCGCTGTCCAACTGGACGGAGCTGGATGTCTGGCAATACATATACAAGGAAAATATTCCTATCGTGCCTTTGTATTATGCCAGGAAGCGCCCGGTAGTAGAGCGGGACGGGACGCTGATCATGGTGGATGATGATCGTATGCCGCTAAATAAAGGTGAGAAGCCGAAATCACGTCTGGTACGGTTTCGCACTCTGGGCTGCTATCCGCTTACCGGTGCGGTGGAATCAGCGGCGGCGACCTTGCCCGAGATTATTCAGGAGATGTTGCTGACCACCTCGTCGGAAAGACAGGGGCGGGTGATCGATCACGATGCCGCCGCCTCAATGGAGAAGAAAAAACGCGAGGGGTATTTCTGATGGCGCACCGCTCGGCATTGATTGAAAAAGATATTGAGGCCTACCTGCATGCACAGGAGCATAAAAGTTTTTTGCGTTTTATCACCTGCGGCAGTGTTGATGACGGCAAGAGCACGCTGATTGGTCGCCTGCTATATGATTCAAAACTGATTTATGAAGATCAGTTGCAGGCACTGGAACATACCAGCAAAAAGATCGGCACCCAGGGCGATGCGCTGGACCTGGCCTTGCTGGTGGATGGTCTGGCGGCGGAGCGCGAGCAGGGCATTACGATAGATGTCGCATACCGGTTTTTCTCCACCGACAAGCGCAAGTTTATCGTGGCCGATAGTCCGGGGCATGAGCAATACACGCGCAATATGGCGACCGCCGCCTCTACGGCCGACCTCGCCGTTATCCTGATTGATGCCCGCAAGGGCGTATTGACGCAGACGCGGCGGCACAGTTATATCGCCTCCTTGCTCGGGATTCGCCATGTTGTGGTGGCGATCAACAAGATGGACCTGACGGATTATTCCCGTAGCGTGTTTGATGAGATTGAACGGGATTATAGAGCGTTTGCCGGGCCGCTAGGGTTTGCCGAGATTGTTTGCATCCCGATGTCGGCCCTGAACGGTGACAATGTGACAGAGGCCGGTGGGCGTATGGACTGGTATGACGGCATGGCCCTGTTGCCGTTGCTGGAGCAGGTGGATGTGACGCCGGAACACAGTGCGATGCCGTTTCGTTTTCCGGTGCAGTGGGTGAACCGGCCTGATATGCACTTCCGTGGCTTCTCCGGCACGGTCAGTGGTGCCGCTATCCGCGTTGGTGAGGCGGTGGTTGTGGTGCCGTCGGGCAAGCGTAGTCGGGTGCGGAGTATTGTTACCGATGCTGGTGAGTTGGATCGCGCGGTGACCAATCAGGCGGTGACGCTGACGCTGGAGGATGAGCTGGATATTTCCCGCGGCGATGTGATCTGCAAGGCCGACGAGGCGGCGGATCAGACCAGCCAGCTTGCCGCCTTGCTGTTGTGGATGGCCGAGGATGAGTTGTTGCCGGGGCGTGAATACCTGCTGAAGACCAGCAACAAACTGACGCCGGCGACGGTGACCGATCTGGAATACAAGGTGGATGTGAATGACTTTGAACATGAGCCCGGCAAGTCGTTGCAGTTGAATGAGATCGGGCATTGCAATCTCAATCTGAATCAGCCGATTGCCTTTGATCGGTATCAGGATAACCGGCGTACCGGCAGTTTTATCCTGATTGATCGCGTTAGCAATAACACGGTCGGTGCCGGTATGCTGTTGTCTTCCCTGCGGCAGGAGCGGCAGGTGATCCGGGAACAACTGTCGGTTAGCAAGGGCTTGCGCGCCCGCTTGAATCAGCAACGGCCCTGCCTGCTCTGGTTCACCGGCCTGTCGGGGGCGGGCAAGTCGTCCATAGCGAAGCTGGTGGATAAACATCTGGTCGGGCAGGGGCGGCATACCTATATGCTGGACGGGGACAATGTGCGACACGGCATCAGTCGCGACCTCGGTTTTACCGATGTTGATCGGGTGGAGCATATCCGGCGGGTGGGCGAGATCGGCAAGTTGATGGTGGATGCCGGTTTGATCGTGATCGCCTCTTTCATCTCGCCGTTCGCCAGTGATCGGCGGCAGGCGCGGGAATTGCTGGAGCAGGGGGAGTTTATAGAGATCTATGTGAATACGCCGCTGGATGTCTGCGAAAAACGCGACCCGAAGGGGCTATACAAGCAGGCGCGACAGGGCGAGTTACCGCATTTCACCGGCATTGATTCGCCTTATGAACCGCCGGAGCAGCCGGAACTGGAGATCATCACTGCCGATTGCAGCACCGAGCAGGCGGCGATGCAGATCGTGAGTTACCTGAAGGATGGCGGCTATTTGCTGGATTGACAGGGTGAAGTTGGTGCCCTGAAGAGGATTCGAACCTCTGACCTGCCGCTTAGGAGGCGGCCGCTCTATCCAGCTGAGCTACCAGGGCGATGCAACCGAGTTTATCACAGGACTTATTACAGACATGCACAACTGTAGTGGATCATTACTTATGAGACCAATCAGCAATGTCCCCCCACCGGAGCCACTACGGGCTACGCCCTTGTGCCACCGGCTCCCCCTCAAGGGGGGAGCAATCATAGCTCCCCCCTTGAGGGGGAGCCAAA
>JBPCXW010000130.1:0-30425 GCA_051008185.1 Gammaproteobacteria bacterium | reverse complement strand
CCCCAACTGGTCGGTGGAGTCCGCCGTGCAATCGCTGATGGCCGGGTTCCAGGTAGAGATGGAGCAGAAATCACGGATCAATCCCCACACCTTGTCCGGGGCGGCATCAATGCTGATCTCCTTGATCACCCGTTGCCGGGACGGCCCGTGAGCCGATACCAGACCGGGTAGCAACAGTAGTAGCAGAGGCAGCAGTTTGCCGTTTATGTTCATCGTGGTTTGTTTTTGATTGTAGAAAATATCTTCAGATATAACCCACCGGCAGGGAGCGCAACCGTTTACCGGTCAGGGTGAACAAGGCGTTGCATAGTGCCGGTGCGATAGGCGGTGTGCCGACCTCACCCATACCGCCGATGGCCTCGCCGCTGTTGATGATCTGCACCTGAATCATCGGCATTTCCTCGGCAGGCAATACCGGGTAGTCATCAAAGTTACCGTTCTGTGCCCGGCCTTGTTCCATCCGCACCTGTTCATGCAGGGCGGCGGATAAACCATAGACCACGGCACTTTCCATTTGCATCGTGACGATGCGCGGGTGAATGGCAAAACCGCAATCCACCGCACACCAGACCTTATGCACACGGGGCAGGCCCGATTCGGCGACACTGACCTCGGCGATCTCGCAGGCAATGCTTTGATAGGCATAATGCAAGGCCACGCCCATCGCGCATTGCACACCGTCGGCGTTGCGGTAACGGTCGCTACGCCAGCCGGCCATTTGCACCGCCGTGTTCAACACCCGTGCAAAGCGCGGGTTGTCGGCCAGCAGGTCACGCCGGAGTTGCACCGGGTCCTGGCCTTTGGCGTGGGCGATCTCATCAATAAAGGATTCATTGAAAAAGGCATTGTGTGAGTTGCCCACCGAGCGCCAGAAACCGACCGGTGGCGGTGAATATTCAAATACATAATCATGCCGTTTATTGGCGATGTTATATCCCTGCTCCGTCACCCCCTCCATAACGGAAGGATCAACACCGTCTTCGCCGATGGCGGCACCCATGTGACGCCGTATCGGCCCGTCGCCCACCGTGGTGGTGTGCAGGGCGGTGACCGTGCCGGATTTATCTATGGCAGCACGGTATTTCGCCGCTGTCATTGGCCGATAAAAATCATGTTGCGTATCCTCTTCCCGGGACCAGACTACCTTGATCGGTTTGTGCCGGTGTTTCATCGCCAGGACGAGGGCCTGCGCCACATAATCACCGATAAAGCGTCGCCCAAAACCGCCGCCCAGATAGGGTGTATGCACAGTGATCTGTTGCGCCTGCAAGCCGGTGATTTGAGTCGCCAGCCCGACTATCTGATCAACGCCCTGATTGGGTGCCCAGAGGGTGCAACTGTCATCTGTCACCAGTGCAGTGCAGTTCATCGGCTCCATCGTGACGTGCGCGAGGAAGGGCGTGTGATACTCTGCGCTGACGATAGTCTCGCCATCGGCAAGGGCAGCGGCAACATCGCCGTGTTGTTCGGCGGTGACGCCCGCCTCATCCAGCCGCGCCCTGAGCGATTGCAGATAGCCATCGGACGAGAACGCCGAGTCTATCCCGCCCTTGAAAGTAACCGGCAGTTTGTTCAGTGCGGTTGTGGCATGCCAGTAGTTATCGGCAAGTACCGCTATGCCGTTCGGAATGGTCTCCACCGCCGCCACCCCGGGCATGTCCAGCACCGCCCCGGCCTCGAACGTATCCACCTCACCGCCAAAGATCGGTGACTGTTTCACCGCGGCGATCAGCATCCCCGGCAGTTGCCGGTCAATGCCGAACCCGGCTTGGCCATTACTCTTGGCGACGGCATCCAGCCGTGCGGGTGAGGTGCCCAGCAGGGTGAAGGCGGTGTTGTCTTTCAGGGTTACGGTCTCGGGTACCGGCAAGGCCGCCGCAGTCGCCGCCAGTTCACCGTAGCCCAGTGTTGCGTTGTTGGCAGGATTGATGACCTGTCCCTGCTTCGTGCTGAGTTGGTCTGCACTTACCTGCCATTTGTCCGCCGCCGCCTGCAACAGCATCTGCCGTGCCGCCGCGCCGGCCTGTCGTAGCGGTTGAAAGGCGGAGCGGATACTGAGGCTACCGCCGGTAAAGCGCGCGCTGTTGTTGAACAGCAAGCGGTAAGCGGCACCGGGCGGTGCCTGTTGCACCGTGACGGCATCCATACCGATATCCAACTCCTCCGCCACCAGCATCGGGATGGCCGTGTAGGTACCCTGGCCCATTTCAATAAAGGGACTGAGGACGGTCACCTGTCCCTGTTCATCCAGCAGGATAAAGGCGGTCAATTCCTGTGTATCTTTGCTGGCCGATTGTTGCCGTGAACAACCGGGTAGGGAGAAACCCAGCATCAGGGCGGTGCCGGAGGCCAGGCCGTAGCCGATAAAGCTGCGGCGATTGAGACTGATGTTTGTAATGCCGCTCATGACTGTGCTTTCAATGCCGCTCATGGCTGTGTCTTCAATGCGGCTCATGGCTGTTGCCCACTGGCACGTTTGATGGCGCGGAAGATCCTCTGGTATGTACCGCAACGACACAGGTTCTGCATACTTGAGCGGATCGCCGCATCCGAGGGTTTGGGGTTTTGTTTGAGAAACGCCGCGGCGCTCATGATCTGCCCCGACTGGCAATAGCCGCACTGCGGGACTTCCTCGGCAACCCAGGCCTGTTGCAACGGATGACCGCCGCCGTCTTCCGACAAGCCCTCAATGGTGGTGACGGCCTTGTCCGCCGCGGCCGCCAGTGGCGTGACGCAACTCCTGACGGCCCTGCCTTGCAGATGCACCGTGCAGGAACCGCACAGCCCCTTGCCACAGCCGAATTTGGTGCCGGTCAGCCCCAGCACATCGCGTATCGCCCACAACAGCGGCATATCCGGATTGCTATCCAGTTGCCGTGGTTCACCGTTGATGGTCAGTTTGATCATGCTCGCTCCGGTCAGGATGGTGTGTTCAGTCCGGCCTCAATTATATCCTGTTTGCTGTCAATATCATACCGCGCCGCATCCATCGGCACACTGATCAGCGCATCCGGGTGTTGCAACAGCAGTTGTTTGGCACCGCTATCGCCTTGCAGTGCCAGCAGTTGCGGGAAGAATACGGCGGGGATGACAACAGGGATGCCGATGGTATCGGCGTAAGCGGCGGCGGCAATCCGCTCCGTCGCCCCGTCCCAGGCCGTAAGCAGTCGCCGCAGGTGATCGCCGCTCAGCATGACCTGATCACAGCTCATCAGCAACACCGCCACCGCGGCGGCAGGCAGGGCCGCGACACCGGTGCCGACCGAGCCGCCGATGCCCCCGGCCCAGTCGCGGTTTTCCACTACTTGTACTCCGGCCTTGTTAGCCTCGCTTGCCACCTGCTGATGCCGGGCACCGGTCACCACGATGATTTGCCGCGTCGGCACCACCGCCGCGGCACAATCAATACTGTGCCGGATAAAACTCTTGCGCCCGATCATCGCCAGTTGTTTGGGTCCACCAAACCGCTCGCCCCGCCCGGCGGCGAGGATCAGCACATACAGGTTGTCCGATTTGATCACGGTGTTACTCCGGTTGCGGGGAGGCTCGTTGAACTTGCCCGGATCCTAACATAGCCCGTCGGTTGCGGGCCTGTGTTAGGATCGCAGGTTCTATCACTTTTATGATCGCTTGTGCGAGGTCGTAGCACTCCGCCAAAGCCTGAACCAGAGGAAGATAATAATGCACAAATCAAAATCAGCCGGATCCCTCGGCATCAATGTCCTCGCCAATGAGCGCGTGGCGCGCCTGTTGGCAGGACAGCAGGCATACCGTCTGGCGGTAGAGAAGCAGACCGGCGGCGCAACCCTGATTGATGCCGGCATCAACGCCCCGGGCGGTCTGGAGGCGGGGCGGCAGATCGCGGAGATATGTCTGGGAGGGCTGGGCCGGGTAAACTTCCGCGCGGCCAATGACAGCGATGGCTGGAATTGGTACGTGGATGTACACAGCAACCACCCGGTCATGGCCTGTCTGGCCAGTCAGTATGCCGGCTGGAGCCTGTCGCATGGTGAGGGCAAGCAGGCGTTTCAGGCCCTGGGTTCCGGGCCCGGGCGGGTGGTCGGCAGCAAGGAGCCGCTGTTTGAGGAACTCGGCTACCGGGAGCAGGCTGACAAGACCTGTCTGATACTGGAAGTGGATAGTCTTCCTCCCGCCGCCATCGCCGAACAGGTCGCGGAAAAATGTGGCATCCGGCCGGAGCAGCTCACACTGATCTTGACACCCACCTCAAGTCTGGCCGGCGTAGTGCAGATCGTTGCACGGGTGTTGGAGACCGCCTTGCACAAGGCACACGAGTTACACTTCCCTCTGGATAAAATTGTTGACGGCCTCGGCAGTGCGCCGCTTTGCCCACCGGCCGCCGACTTTCTTACCGCGATGAGCCGCACCAACGATGCGATCCTGTTTGCCGGTCAGGTGCAGTTATTTGTCGCCGCCGGCGATGATGAGTGTGAACAACTGGCGGCACAACTGCCCAGCAGTGCCTCGGCCGATTACGGCAAACCTTTTGGTGAGGTATTCAAGGCGGTGGAATATGATTTCTACAAGATCGATCCGCTGTTGTTCAGCCCGGCCAGCGTAACGGTGAGTTCATTGCAGACCGGGCGCAGTTTCCATAGCGGTGCGATTGATCGGGAACTGCTGAACCAGTCCTTTAGCCGGACCTTCAGTTAGGGCCGTCTGTGGCACGGTGCGGTATGTTAGCAAGCACCCCGTTGCAAGAATCGGTATTCACCAGTTTCACCGGTGAGATAGATGCACTGAAACCCGGTAACGTCAGCCGCTTCGCCGACGGACACGGGATGGTGTATGCGGATTTATACCGTAGTGCCGAACTGGTCACGCCCATCCTGTGCCAAGCCGATCTGTCCATCGGCGAGCGTCTTTATCAGGCGGTGCAACAGACCCTGCAGGGCGTCGGATGCAACACCAATCTGGGGATGTTGTTACTGTTCTTGCCCGTGATAAAAGTGCATGAAGGGCCGGGGCCGGCCGGGCCGGATCGGTTGTCCCCGGCCTTGCTGGACACCGTTAGTGCGGTGCAAAAAGCGGAATCAGCCTTGTTTTTTGCCGCGATCAGCCTGGCCAAGCCGGGCGGGCTGGGGCAGGTTGCCGAGTATGATGTTGCAGAAAAGCCACCGGTTACGCTGCTCACCGCGATGCAAGCCGCCCGACGACGCGATTCAATTGCAAGACAATACACTAACGGTTACCGCCAAGTGCTTGATTTTGGGCTTTCTTGTTTTATTGACTACGCACAACGCTGGAATAGTGTAGAGTGGGCGACTGTTGGCTGTTATCTTGCCTATATGGCGCAGTTGAATGACTCGCATATAGGCAGGAAATTTGGCCGGGCCGTGGCGGAACAGATAAGGACGAAGACCGCTCCGGTGTTACAGGCGTATGAAAATTACAACAATCCGGAGCAGGCCACAGACTTGCTACTGGACTATGACAGGGAGCTGAAAGCAGCAAATATCAACCCCGGCACCAGTGCCGATCTGACGGCGGTAACGTTGTTGTTGTATAAGTTGCAACAGTCAGGCGAGTGATGGCAAGCGGATGCGGGGCAGATTTAGTTTAGATTCACCGGGCATTTTGCCCATAATAAAAACTTGAAGTTCTAAACCTGAGGAGACTAAAAATGGCAGTAGTAGACAAAGTACTTGTTGGAGAGGCATTGGTGGGTGACGGTAATGAAGTTGCCCATATTGACCTCATCATAGGCCCGCGCGGCAGTGCCGCTGAAACCGCAGCATGTAATGCACTAACCAATAACAAAGATGGTTTTACATCGTTGCTGGCAGTGGTATCACCCAATCTGGCCTGCAAACCCACTACCGTTATGTTTAACAAGGTCACGATCAAAGGCGCCACCCAGGCGGTGCAGATGTTTGGTCCGGCCCAGCGTGCGGTTTCCATGGCTGTAATGGATTGTGTTGAAGATGGCACCATTCCGGCGGATGAAGCAGATGACATTTATGTTTGTGTCGGTGTCTTCATTCACTGGTTGGCAGAAGATGATGCCAAAATCCAGGATTACAACTATGAGGCGACCAAGCTGTCTATCAAGAGAGCGGTTGCCGGTGAGCCCAAAGCGTCAGAGGTGCTTAGCAAACGCGGGGATGCGGATCATCCCTTCCAGGCACATTCCTGAGCGGCGAGCCACATTGATGTAACCCGTAACCCCGGCCCCGGCCGGGGTTTTTTTTGGTCTTTATGTCGTCTCCAGTTCGGCGATCTGTTGCGGGCGCAGACTTTTATCATGCAGACAACTGGCGATCAGCGCACCGGCCATGCCGTTCTGTCGCAATGCCAACAGATCGGCCCGGCCACGCACACCGCCGGCCGGATAGATCCGGTGGCCGCGTGTCAGTTCCTGCAACTGTTGCAATCTCGGCCAGTCCGGCCCGTTGCGGGCACCGATGCGGTGCAGGGACATCACGATCAGATCTGCTGTCAGCAGCGTCTTGAGGGTGTTGAATTCCAGTCCGCCGAGTAGCGTCTCGTCACGGTAGTCCAGCGACAACACGCAATCAAAATCCTGTCGCCATGCCTGACAGGTCGCCGGATCAAAACCGGTCTCGGTGCCGAGCACGATCCGTACCCGGCCCGGGAAGGCGGCGTAAAGCCGCCGGGAGTAGTCGTGCAGACCGGCATCCAGCCAGACTGTGAGCTCAGGTCGGCTGTGTAGCAGGCGGTTGATCCGATCGGCGTTGTCATCCCGGCCGGCCAGGGCGTCCAGATCGGCGATATAGATCGGCGAGAAGCGGTAGTAATCCAGATAGGCGGCCACCACATCCGCCACCCCGGCATGCGGGCAAAGCGGACTATTGACCGGCTGATAATCGTGCCGTCGCCCGCCCAGTGCCTGCACGGCACACTGGTGCTTGATATCAATAACCGGAATGATTTTCATCTTGCCTCGGGTATATACTGGATTGACAGACTAAAATCCAGAGAGATAATGACAGAGCAAAACATCATCGGCTGGGACATCGGTGGCGCACACCTGAAAGTCGCCGCGCTTGACCGGGGCCTGATTACCGACACCCGGCATTATGCCACGCCGTTGTGGCAGGGCTTGCCGGTACTGGATCAGGCCATAGACAGTATCAGGCGGGAGTATGCCCCGGCCGCCGCTACGCATGTGATGACGATGACCGGTGAGTTGGTGGATCTGTTTCAAAGCAGAAGTGACGGTGTGGAACAGATAGTGGAATATGTATTGGCAAGAAACGACAGCGCCGCCAATACCTATATCTATGCCGGTGAGCATGGTTTTATCCGCCCGCACAACATAGCCCGGCATTATCTGGATATCGCCTCGGGTAACTGGCACGCCACGGCCTCGTTGCTGGCACAGGCCATGGACTCGGGTTATCTGGTTGATATAGGCACTACCACCACGGATATTATCCCGTTTGGTCAGGGCCGGGTGGCAAGCGACGGTTATACCGATCAACAACGGTTACGAACCGGCGAGTTGATCTATACCGGCGTGGTACGCACACCGGTGATGGCCGTGGTGAACAAGCTGCGGTTTCAGGGGCAATGGCAATCCGTTGCCGCCGAGTATTTTGCCTGCATGGCCGATGTGTATCGGCTCACCGGTGATCTGCCACCGCAGTTTGATCTATTACCGGCGGCCGATGGCGGTGCCAGGACGGCGGCGGGTAGCCGTCTGCGTCTGGCCAGGATGCTCGGCACGGATGTGGATGCCGGGGTCGCAACGGCGGACTGGACGGCCCTGGCGCGGTTTATCGCCGATAAACAATATGAGCTGATTGCCCGCGGCTTTGAACGGGTCTTGCTGCGGCACAAGGGAACAGTGCAACCCTGTGTCGTGGCCGCCGGTGTCGGTCGTTTTGTGATAGAAAAACTGGCCGGGCGGTATGGTTGCAAGATCATCGCATTTGAAGATATGCTGGAGCCGGACAAACAACACAGGCCGGATGAAAACAATTGCGCCGCGGCGATTGCATTGGCCCGTTTGTTCCATGCCGGCCGCACGGCGGTTGATACTATTCAATGAAAACATCAGAGCTACCCTATAACAAAAACAGTGTCGCACTGTTCCAGCACATTGCAAAGGAAGAATGGGCGGTGTTTCTGGACAGCGGTTATCCGATGATAGACAGCGGCCGCTATGACATCATCGCCGCGCGCCCGTGGAAGACCCTGCTGACCTACGGGCCGGATACGATTATCACCGTGGCCGGCAACAGCAATCGCAGTCAGGCCGATCCGTTCAGCCTGATTCAACAACACCTGGGGGCCGCGCAACGCAATCTGGCCGGTATTCCTTTTTGCGGCGGTGCTATCGGTTATTTTGCCTATGATCTCGGTCGGCGTATTGAGGCACTGCCGGAGCAGGCCGATAATGATATTGCCACACCCGATATGGCGATCGGTTTTTATGACTGGTGTGTCATCGTGGATCATCATCGGCGCCGTTCCTGGTTATACGGGGTCGGTCAGGCCGACAGCACCTTTGACAGCTGGGGTGAGTTGCAGGCCATGTTCAACAGCAATGTAACCGCAGTGACCACGCCCCGGCCCATCGCGGCCGTGGTTGAGGCGGAGAATGACAAGCAACACTATGCCGCGTCCTTCAAGCGCATCAAACACTATATCCGCGACGGAGATTGTTATCAGGTGAATCTGGCGCAACGTTTTTCAGCACCGGTCAGTGAAGACCCCTGGTATATCTATCAACGCCTGCGGCAGTCCAACCCGGCACCGTTTGCCGGTTTTATGCGGTTGCCGGATCATGCCGTCCTGAGCTCCTCGCCGGAGCGGTTTATTTCGGTAACCAACCGGATGGTGGAAACCAGGCCGATCAAGGGCACTATTCGTCGTTCAAACTTTGCTTATGAAGACAAGGCCCTGGCCGAGCAGTTACTGGAAAGTGAAAAAGACCGGGCCGAAAACCTGATGATAGTGGATCTGCTACGCAACGACATCGGCAAGAGTTGTGTCACCGGCAGTGTCAATGTGCCCGGATTGTTTGCCCTGGAGAGTTATGCCAGTGTGCATCATCTGGTCAGCACGGTGGCCGGCCGTTTGCATGACAACAAATCACCGCTGGACCTGTTGCGCGGGGCGTTCCCCGGTGGCTCCATAACCGGGGCACCAAAATTGCGCGCGATGCAGATCATTGAAGAACTGGAACCGTGGCGGCGCAAGGTTTATTGCGGTTGCATGGGCTATATTGGTCTGGACGGTAATATGGATAGCAACATCGCGATCAGGACCATGTTGCATCATGACGGCAGGATTTATTACTGGAGCGGCGGCGGTATTGTTGCGGATTCCGATCTGGACAGCGAATATCAGGAATGCTTTACCAAGGCCGCGGCGATGAGCAGGATCTTTCAGGACAGCCGGATCAGACATGTGGGTGGTTAAGGTCGGTGGTAGCTTGCAAACCTCCGATGTCCTCAGGCAGGTAATGGATGATCTGGTCAGTGTCGCGGACCAGGAGTTGATCATCGTGCCCGGCGGCGGCCTGTTTGCCGATCAGGTCCGGGCAATGCAACAACACTATCAGTTTGATGATGCTACCGCGCATCAGATGGCCTTGTACGCGATGCGGCAATATGCACTGATGCTCTGCGCCCTGGCACCGCAATTGGAATTGTTGCAACGGCTTGAAGACCTGCCGTCTTTGCAGCAGCGTCGGCGGATTCCGCTGTGGTCGCCCTGTCAGGGGGTGACGGATGATGCGGATTTACCGGCGAGTTGGGAGGTCACATCAGACAGCCTGGCCCTGTGGCTAGCGGGACAGTTGCCCATGGCGAAACTGTTATTGATCAAATCACTACCGGTACCATCCGCGCATATTGAGGAACTGGCACGGCAACAACATCTGGATGGATTTTTTCCGCACCTCGCGGCACGCCTGCAACTACCGGTAGCCTGGCTGGACGCCCACGCCCCGGTCCGCGCCTCGCAGATACTGCAACAGGACACGATTGCCCCGCAACACCGCTTGATCAACCCCTGAAGGCCGGATTTCAGAAAAAGAAAGCCCGGCATCTGGAAGAGACCACAGATGCCGGGCAAATAGCCAGGTTCCTTCCCGGCTCCCTACCTACCAAGGAGGTCACGGTAAAACTCTAAGTCTTAATCCCAATTCAATGTGCCACCGGTCTGGTATTCGGTGACACGGGTTTCAAAGAAGTTCTTCTCTTTCTTCAGGTCCATCACCTCGCTCATCCACGGGAACGGATTTTCCGCCCCGGGATACAGCTCGGCCAGACCGATTTGGGCACAACGCCGATTGGCAATGAACTTCAGATACTCTTCAAACATATTGGCATTGAGCCCCAGCACGCCTCTGGGCATCGTGTCATGGGCATAACGTGTCTCCAGCACCACCGATTCCTTGATCATGATGATCATTTCCTGCTGGAACTCAGGACTCCACAGTTGCGGGTTTTCAATCTTGATCTGATTGATAACATCAATGCCAAAGTTCATGTGCATGGATTCATCACGCAGTATGTATTGAAACTGCTCGGCGCAACCGGTCATCTTGTTACGGCGGCCCATGGACAAGACCTGCACAAAGCCCACATAAAAGAAGATCCCCTCAAACACGATGTAAAAAGCAATCAGATCCCGCAACAATCTCTGATCGGCCTCATAAGTGCCGGTATTAAAGGTCGGATCACCAAGGCTCTGGGTGAAGCGCATCGCCCAGGAGGCCTTGTCATGGATGGCCGGTACCTCACGATACATATTGAATACCTCGGCCTCATCCAGCCCCAGAGACTCAATGCAATACTGATAGGCATGGGTATGCAGGGCCTCTTCAAAGGCCTGCCGTAACAGGTATTGGCGACACTCGGGATTGGTAATGTGGCGATACACCGCCAGCACCAGATTGTTCGCTACCAGTGAATCGGCGGAGGCAAAGAACCCCAGATTACGCTTGATAATAGTCCTTTCGTCTTCGCTCAGGCCATCGGGGTTCTTCCACAGGGCGATGTCCGCGGTCATATTGACCTCTTGCGGCATCCAGTGGTTGGCACAGGCATCCAGATATTTCTGCCAGGCCCATTTGTATTTGAACGGCACCAGCTGGTTCAGGTCCGCCCGGCAGTTGATCATCTGCTTGTCATCAACGCTGATGCGGGCGGCACCGAACTCCACATCTTCCAGCCCGGTGACCCCGGCATGTCCGGCACTGGGTGCCGGTGCTTGCTCCTGCTGCACCGCCGCCGGTTGCGCTACTACTTGCTGAGCCGCAGGCGCTACTACTCGTTGAGCCGCAGGCGCTACCGGTGTCGCCGGTACTTGCACCGCCGTCGGTGGCACCGGTGCGGGAGAGGGCGCCTCGGTGGCCGCCACGGAATGACTCTCCCCCGTATTCACCCGGTTCAACATCGTGTTGATGACTTGCGTATCAATCGGCTCAGGTTTGGCCTTTTGACGCGCCGGAGTTGCGATGGGATCATCCCAGTTAGCTAACATGGTAATTCTGCCCAGTTGTATTCGTCGTATATTTCATCTCTGTTCCCCTTTTGTAATGTGAATTCAACACTGCTATTGACAGGCCTCACAATCCGGGTCGTCAACGGCACATATTTTCGGTTCTGCTTCCGTTTCCGTCCTCAACTCTGCCGCCACTTCATCGGCGGGGTTACGCTCAACCGCCGCCAGCGTGGTTTCCCGGCCACCGCTCAAGGTGCTTTTTTCCACATGGGTCGCCCCCAGACTACGCAGGTAGTAGGTAGTCTTCAGGCCGCGTATCCAGGCCAGTTTGTACAGGTTGTCCATCTTCTTGCCGTCCGGGGCGGCCATATACAGGTTCAGCGACTGCGCCTGATCAAGCCACTTCTGCCGTCGCGAACCGGCCTCCACCAGCCAGCGCGGATCAATCTCAAACGCGGTGGCATACAAAGACTTCAGATCATCAGAGATACGATCAATCTCCTGCACGCTACCGTCAAAATATTTCAGATCGCTGACCATGACCTCATCCCAGATACCCTGCGCCTTCAAATCCCGCACCAGATACGGGTTCACCACGGTGAATTCCCCGGACAGGTTGGATTTCACAAACAGGTTCTGGTAAGTCGGCTCAATGGATTGACAGACACCACAGATATTGGAGATGGTGGCGGTAGGAGCAATAGCCATGCAGTTGGAATTACGCATGCCCACCTTGCACACCCGGTCGCGCAGTGCATCCCAATCCATAAGGCGGCTGTCGTCCATATCCAGATAACCGGAACGGTTTTGCTCCAGTATCTGCAACGAATCAATCGGCAACACGCCCTGACTCCACAGGGAGCCTTTAAAGCTGGAGTAAGCCCCGCGCTCCTCCGCCAGATCAGAGGAGGCCTTGATGGCGTAATAACTGATCATCTCCATGCTGTTATCGGCAAACGTCAGTGCCTCGGCGGAGGAGTAAGACAGGCGCAACTTATACAAGGCATCCTGAAAACCCATAATCCCCATACCCACAGGCCGGTGACGCAGGTTGGAGTCACGCGCCTGTTTCACGGTGTAGTAGTTGTAGTCAATCACGTTATCCAGCATCCGCATCGCGGTGCTGATAGTCTTCGCCAGCTTGCCCTCGTTCAGGCCGTTTTCATCCACATGTTGCGCCAGGTTGATTGAGCCCAGATTGCACACGGCGATCTCATTGTCGGAGGTGTTCAAGGTGATCTCCGTGCACAGATTGGAGGAATGCACGACACCGGTATGCTGTTGCGGCGAGCGCAGATTGCACGGGTCTTTGAAGGTGAACCACGGATGGCCGGTCTCATACAGCATGGACAGCATACGCCGCCACAGTTCCGCCGCCTTGACGGTCTTGTAGGTACGCAACTTGCCCTGTGCCGCCAGACCCTCGTATTCAACATAGCGCTTGGCAAACTCCAGCCCGTACAAATCATGCAGGTCAGGCGTTTCATCCGGGGAAAACAAGGTCCAGTCGTCATCGTCAACCACGCGTTGCATAAACAAATCCGGTATCCAGTTGGCGGTATTCATATCGTGGGTACGACGGCGATCATCCCCGGTGTTCTTGCGCAACTCCAGAAATTCCTCCACATCCAGATGCCAGGTCTCCAGATAGGCACACATGGCCCCCTTGCGTTTGCCCCCCTGATTCACCGCAACGGCGGTGTCATTGGCGACTTTCAGGAACGGCACCACGCCCTGCGACTTACCGTTGGTGCCCTTGATATGAGAACCCATCGCCCGCACCCGGCTCCAGTCATTACCCAGGCCGCCGGCGAACTTGGACAACATCGCATCATCTTTGATCGCACCGAAGATGCCATCCAGATTGTCCGGCACGGTGCTGAGATAGCAACTGGACAACTGCGGCCGCCGCGTGGCTGAATTAAACAGGGTCGGGGTGGAACTCATGAAGTCAAACGAGGACAGCAACTCATAGAACTCAATGGCCCGGCTCTCCCGCTCCAGCTCGTTGATCGCCAGCCCCATGGCCACGCGCATAAAAAATATCTGCGGCAACTCAAAACGGATGCCGGTATCGGTATGGATAAAATAACGGTCATACAACGTTTGCAGACCAAGGTAGGTGAATTGTTGATCCCGCTCCGGCTTCATGGCCCGGCCCAGACTCTGCAAGTCATACTTCAGCAATTCCTCATCCAGCAGGCCCAGTGCAACCCCTTGCTCCACATAGAGCCGCAGGCACGGCGGATAGTGTTCGGCCATTTCTTTTTGTGAGGCCTCGGTTTCGGTCTCATTGAGAAAACTCAGGGCCTCATGCCGCAGGCCATCCAGTAACAGCCGTGCCGCCACATAGGAATAGTCAGGTTCTTTTTCAATCAGGGTGCGGGCACTCATGACCAGTGCCGGGTTCACATCTTTCTCTTTGGCACCGTCAAACAGATTACGCATCGCATCATCAACGATCAGTTGGCTGTCCACATTTTCCAGCCCCTGACAGGCCTCCTTGACCACGACCACAAGCCGCTCCATATCCAGCGGTTTCAGGCTACCGTCGCTGGTCTCTACATGGATGACCCTGGCGGCGGCATCCGCTGCCTGCTCCCGGTTACTCGGCTGTTGCTCCTTTTCCTGCCGCTCGCGGGACTGTTGTTCGCGGTAAATGACATAGGCGCGGGCAATCTTCTGCTCGCCCGCCCGCATCAGGGCCAGCTCCACCTGATCCTGAATGTCCTCAATATGCACCGTGCCGCCACTGGGCATACGCCGGGTGACGGCCTGCACGATCTGTTCGGTAAGCTCGGCGACTTTTTCATGCACCCGTCTGGATGCGGCGGCGGTGCCGCCCTCTACTTCCAGAAAGGCCTTGGTAATGGCGACACTGATCTTGCTCTCATCAAAACCGGTAACCTTGCCGTTGCGACGGATGACTTTATATTCACCCGGTTGATGTACGATGAGCTCACTACTTGATTCATCAGTGGCGGTGTATCCGGCCGACACCGCGGTGTCCGCATCTGTTGCACCTATGACGGACTCAATCGCCGTCACCTTCTCTGCCTGCCCTGTCTCCGCATGTTCTGCCTTTTCTGTTTGCATGACCCCCCTCCCCGGAGCGGTATCTGTTGTTTCGGTTATGGCCATCGCCCCCGGCTATTCAAACCCGAGGACGGGGTAATCATGACCCCCGACGAATTTATAACACCACCATAAGATGTGGTCAAGCCCCGTGTCAACCACTATATCTTGTGGATTTAGCTGTGGTTTAGGTCTGGATTTCCTGTGTATAAACTGCGAAAAACCCGGCTTTTTTTGCTGCATAGCAACAAACAATGGAAGTTCTGATAGGTTATTCAAGCAGTTGGGCATCCCCCGTCTCTCGCCCCTCGTCCGGCACATTCCCCTGATGTTTGATAAGATGGCACCCCCGCCCTGAAAATATTTCTAAAAAAAGTGAGGAAAGCCGTATGCCGGAGGACATAAAACTGCCCGATATAGGGGATTTTACCGATGTAGAGATCGTGGAGGTGCATATCAAGGTCGGCACGGTCTTGCAGCGCGAGGACCCGATCGTGACCCTGGAGACCGACAAGGCCAGTATGGAGATCCCGGCCGAGCAGGCAGGCACGGTGACAGCGGTACATGTCAAGACCGGAGACACAGTCTCCGAGGGCGCACGGCTAATCAGCCTGCAGGCTGCCGAGGCCGATCAGCCCGAGCCACCGCCGTCCGAACCACCGCCGACCACCGAGGCGGGCACAACGGCCACCGACCTCGCCCCGGTCAGCCGCGTGGATAGTGACATCAACACGCAGGTAGTCGTACTGGGCTCCGGCCCGGGCGGCTACACCGCGGCATTCAGGGCCGCCGACCTCGGCAAGGACACGGTATTGATAGAACACCACGCCGCCCTCGGCGGGGTCTGCCTGAATGTAGGCTGCATCCCGTCCAAGGCGCTGTTACACGCCGCCAAGGTGATCAGCGAAGCCAAAGAGGCGGCGGATTTCGGCATAGACTTTGACTCGCCCAGCATAGATCGGACAAAACTGAAAGCATGGAAAGACAAGGTACTGGGCCAGCTAAGCAAGGGCCTGACCGCCCTGGCCGGACAGCGCAAGATCACCGTGCTACAAGGCACCGGCCGCTTCAGTGCTGGCAACCAGATCACACTGACAACGCCCGAGGGAGAGAAGACAGTCGGGTTTGAACAGGCCATCATCGCCGCCGGCTCCCGCGTCGCCACACTCCCCGAGCTACCCGATGACCCGCGCATCATGGACTCCACCTCGGCACTGGAACTGCAAGACATCCCCAAACGCCTGCTGGTCATCGGCGGCGGCATCATCGGTCTGGAGATGGCGACGGTGTACCACGAACTGGGCAGCCGCATCACCGTCGTGGAGATGCTGGACAGACTGATCCCCGGTGCCGATGCCGACATCGTGCAACCCCTGCACAAGCGGCTTCAAAAGCAATATGAAAATATCTACCTCGGCACCGCCGTG
Source organism: Gammaproteobacteria bacterium (assembly GCA_051008185.1). Classification (GTDB taxonomy): domain Bacteria; phylum Pseudomonadota; class Gammaproteobacteria; order Eutrophobiales; family Eutrophobiaceae; genus CAXMWX01. The sequence goes on along the minus strand of JBPCXW010000130.1, from coordinate 14,481 downwards.
ACGGCGATCAAGACTGATAAAAAAGGCCTGACCGTAAGTTTCAACGGCGACAAGGCCCCGGCGGAGGATACCTTTGACCGCATCCTGGTAGCGATAGGACGCCGACCCAACGGCGACCGGATCAACGCCGAGGCCGCCGGCGTGCAGGTGACCGAACAGGGCTTCATCCCGGTGGATAAGCAGCAGCGCAGCAACGTCCCGCACATCTTTGCCGTCGGTGACATCACCGGCGAACCGATGCTGGCACACAAGGCCGTACATGAAGGCAAGGTCGCCGCAGAAGTCGCGGCCGGGCTGAAGAGTGCGTTTGATGCCAGGGTCATCCCGTCGGTGGCCTATACCGACCCGGAAGTGGCCTGGGTCGGCCTGACCGAGACGGAGGCAAAGGCACAGGGTCTGGATTACGGCAAGGGCGTCTTCCCCTGGGCGGCCAGCGGCCGCTCCCTGACCCTGGGCAGAAACGAGGGCATCACCCGACTGTTATTTGACAAGCAGACCGGCCAGGTCATCGGCGCCGGTATAGTAGGCCCCAACGCCGGTGATCTGATCGCCGAAGTGGCCCTGACCATAGAGATGGGATGTGATGCGGAAGACATCGCCCTGACCGTCCATCCCCATCCGACCTTGTCGGAGACCATCGCGATGTCGGCGGAGATGTTCCAGGGCACGATCACCGATCTGTATGTGCCGAAGAAAAAGTGAATGCAGCGTTACTGCTATTCCGTTCCCTGATACTGCCGATCAAACACAAACCGATCCCGCTCCCGTCTCACCGGCGGCTTGATCTGCTGCGGCCGACCTTTTTGCAGTTTGCCCAGGGCGTAGCCCTGCACATGGGCGGCGCGGGCAACCACGGTGAACTTCATCAACCAGCCGCCGAACAGGGCCAGCACACCGGCGGCCAGGCCAAAGGGTTTGGTAAAGGCCGGAAAGGGCAGGATGCAGATCAACAGCAACAGGGGGGCAAGGTTGCCGATGATCAGATACAGAGGGTGTATCCCGTCAAGTGTCCTGATGGCCGCGACCGGCGTCTTGCCGACGGCGAGTTTATGCCGATAGCGCAACCAGCCGAACAACCGCAGCAGTAACAGGCAGGGCAGGGCATAAAACAACCACGGCTGTTGCTGATTGGTGAAGATCAGCAACAGCAATAACAACGCCGCCCCCTCCGCCAGACCGGTCAATACGATCAGCGGCACCACCGCAGGCTCACGCCAGACAGGAATGCCCTTGCTGGCACGCAGGATCAGGCCCTGGCAATACAGGAACAGCAAGCCCAGCGCACCGGCCGCGGTAAAGGCGAGCGGCAACCGCAACAGTATCCCGGCCAGGGTCACCGCAAACAACAGCACCGCCACCGAGGCCTCCCGCGTCATCCAGGAGGTCTGCGGATGAAAAAACACATTCAGAAAACGCCAGGGACGACCGATCTCCAGCCACACACAAAACAGCCCCAGCCCGACCAGCACCAGGGCGGTCAGGCTGACGGGAATAGCAGGCACATTCTGAAAATACGCCACCGCGATCATCAACAACAGCGCACCACCGCTACCAGCAAAGGTAAAGTTGCCGACGGCCCGCCAGTCCCACTGGGTCTGCAAGGCGTTACCAAAACTATTCACGATCTTATCCATCCGACACCTCCGCCGGCGGCTCCTGATCCCAGAGATAATAAAAGCCCGGCTCGGTGCCCAACTCGGCATGCATCTGGAACCAGCTGTTCTCCGCCAGCAGTTCGGAGACATTGCTGTTCTCATCCTCAATATCACCAAAGCTCAGGGCATCGGCGATACAGGAATTCACGCAGGCCGGTGTGGCATCCGGGTCCACACCCGGTGTCAGCCCCTGTGCCAGACCGGCATCCACACGGTCAGAGCAGAAGGTGCATTTCTGTGCCACTCCCAGACGTTTCGCATCAAAGCGTTTGGCCTCGTCCTCGGTCGGCTCGCTGCCGTAGGCAAACATCGGTTTATCCACTTTGTAGCGCGCCTGATAAGGACAGGCGACCGTGCAATAACTGCAACCGATACAGAGATCATAATCAATCGTAACAATGCCATCCTCACGCTGGCCGGTGGCGGTAGAGGGACACACATGCATGCAGGGCGGGTCGGCACAATGCTGGCAACCCACGGGGATAAACAGGCGGTCAACATCAGGGTATTCACCCCACTCCACATCCAGCACCTTGCGCCACTGTACGCCGGGCGGCGTGGCATTGGTGTGCTTGCAGGCGGCGGTGCAGGTCTGGCAACCGACACAGCGATTGAGGTCGGCTATCATTACATAGCGGGTCACGGGCCTGCCCCTATACGGGTGATATAAACCTTGGTGCCATCAATACTGGAACCGCCGGCATCCAGGGAATCCACATTCATCGGCACCAGCGCATTCAGCCCCGGACGTTTCATATCCTTCGCAAACGGCATCTTCCATTGCCCGAACTGGGCGATCATGACGACCACATCAGGGCGCACACCCTGGCGCAATCTGGCATAACCGCGGGTGGCATTCACCGGCGAGGTAACCTCGATCAGATCGCCGTCTTCAATGCCCATCTCCTGCGCCACCCCGACGTTCATGATAATGCCGTCATGGCCGAACACATTGTCCGCCACTTCCTTCATCAACTGAATCCCGACATTGGAACCCCAGGCATATTGCATGGAACGCCCGGTCAGTAACCAGAAAGGAAAGTCCGCCGCCTTGACATCGTGGTTGCGCTCAATGATCTCATCCCAGAGCCGGTTCAGATCAGTGCAATGCGGCAGCGGGCGGTATTCGGCCAGTTGTCTGTCCCACCAGTTGACACCGGTCTCGTGCAGGCGATTGGCAAGCTGCTTGCCCATACGGTAATAGCGCTCCTGATAGGGCAGTTCAAAGCGCAGGTTCAGATCGGCCAGCCTGTGATACAGATACCAGTTCAGGCGCGAATAAGGACGGGTCTTGAAACCGTGTTGCCTGAACCAGTCCAGGTCCAGCACTTCCTTGCCGCCGCTGAGATCAAAACTGGCCGCCTTGCTGACGGCATTCCAGATCGCCTCCTGATCATGTTCCCGGTCGGGATCCAGTGAAAAGTCATAGTCATCGGTTTGCAACGGGATGCCGCAACCGCCGCCGTTGATCACCATGTTATAGTCTTTCAGCAAGCCGACGCGTTTGGCCAGTTCTTTGGCTATCCAGCTGAAGTCTTTGGCCTCGTGCAACGGTTCAATCACCGCCTGACGCAAGGCCCAGCCCTCCGACTCCCAGTGGTTCTCAAAATAATGGCTGCCGCCGATACGGTGTAACTGATCGCTTTCCAGATCGGTGGCCTCGGGCATCAGCACATCGGCATAGTGATTACTCTCATCCAGGGTATAGGCAAAGGCGGCGACAAACGGAAAATCCGCCATCGCATCGCCCATCTTGTCGGTCTCGGAATGAGAGATGGCCGGGTTGCACTTGTAAAGAAACCAGACATCCGGCGGCTTGGGCCGCGGCCAGGAATCGGCGGCCTTGCCTTGCAGCCGCAACCAGGCGAAGGTGGTGGAGCCGAACAGTTGCGCGCCCATGTTATTGCCGCCCATCGGTGTCAGGGCATCATGGGCATGGCGGGTGAACGGGTTGGCATTCCAGCCTTCCTTGTCGGTGGCGGTAAAGGTGTGGGTCATAAAGCCATCTTCACCGGCGGCGACGGTTAGCGACCGTTCCCAGTCCGTATCACCGGCGACATGGGTGGTGCTACCCAACATGCCGCCGGGTACCTCCAGGGCACCGACCAATACCTGCATCATGGTATGTGCCCAGACACATTCATACGCCCCCCAGCCGTTATTCACCGATTTGCCCAACACCGTGGCGACCGGGCGATAGGGCAGGGTGCGACCATCCACTACTTCGGTCTCGCCGATGTGGGCGTGGGCAATGTATTCGCTGACGATGCGCCGAATAGTGGCGGCGGGCACCTCCGACAGTGTTTCGGCAAACTCCGGTGTGGTCTCGGCGACCTGTTGCCGGGCCTTTTCCAGACCGGTATCGGCCGCCACCGAGTCATGTTGCCAGGTCTCCTCATCGGCGCCGATCTCCATGCAGTCCTTGACGGTAAAACCACCCAGCAGGGCCGGGTTTGTCTCGGCGGTGTCGTGGGGCACTGCGGCACCGCGGTTGTTGTCCCAGATCAGGGGTTTTTGTGTCTTCGGGTCGCGCAGATAAAAACCGTTCGGCCCGACCAGATAGGGGGAGGCGGTCATGGTCTTCAGGAACTCCACATCCAGTTTGTTGATGGATGTCTCATGCAACATCACATGCAACATCGCGAACAACACCGCGTTGTCGGTCTTTGTCTTGATCGGGATCCACTCGGTGGCATTGGCACCGGTAACAGACAGATGCGGTTCAAGTTGAATCCGTTTCATGCCCCGCTTACGTGCATCGGCGTGTCGGCGTACGCCGGTGACGCCGCCGGATGCGTCTATATTACTGCCGAAAGAGATCAGGTATTCACAACGGGGTGTATCCGGCAAGATGGTAAAGGCCCGGTGCCACAACTCACCGAACATGTGCTCGGTGTGATAACACTTGACGGTACCGCCGGCCCCCAGGCTTTGATCAAACGGCCCCCAGGCAAACAGCAGACAGGGGAAAGAACCCATATATTTGAACGGCGTGGCCGCGCCACCGGTGGTGAAGGCCAGCCGCGGGTTGCCGTTTTCATCCAACAGCCCCTTGGCCTTGGCGGCCTTCATTTTGTCGGCGATGGTATCCAGTGCCTCTTCCCAACTGATCTCCTCCCAGCCGGGGTCTTCATGTCGGCCCTTGCGGGGATTGGTGCGCTTCATCGGGCGCTTGATGCGATGCGGGTTATACAGTTTTTGTACCAGCCCGAAGGGTTTGACGCAGACCTTGCCGTCGGCGGGGTGTTCACCCTTGAGATCAAAATTCGGTCCAATCTCGGTAGCGACCCCGTCCACGACCTTAACACTGAGCAGGTCAGGCCCGTTCACGCACTGGTAGCAGTAGGTGGAGAGTTTTTTTACTTCCGGTTCAACTTTGGCATGCATCATCTGTCTCCAGAGGGTGTCGCTAGCATTGAAGCAGGATTATAGCAGAAGCCGGCCCCGGTTTTTAGGCCTACCTACCTTATTTACAGTGGTCAAGGTTCTTTACAGCAATCAAGCCCTTACAGATTAAGCCTGTGCCAAAGCCTGATCAATATCAGCGATAATATCGTCTATGTGTTCTATGCCGACGGACAGCCTGACCAGATCCGGCGTCACCCCGGATTTTTCCAGTTCCTCGTCTGATAACTGCCGGTGTGTCGTGCTCGCGGGATGACAGGCAAGAGACTTGGCATCACCGATATTCACCAGCCGCACGACTAATTGCAAGGCATCAATAAAACGCTCCCCTGCCTTGCTGTCCCCACCAATACCGAAGCTCAGGATACCGGCCGCACGCCCCCCGCAGTATTTTTCAATCAGCGGATAATCAGGATGTTGCGGCAACCCGGCATAACGCACCCAGCTGACCTTTTTATGGCCGTCAAGAAATTCGGCTACTGCCAGCGCATTTTCACAATGCCTGTCCATACGCACCGGCAGGCTTTCTATGCCCTGCAATATCAGGAAACTGTTGAACGGGGAGATAGCCGCGCCGGTATTCCTGAGCGGCACCACACGGGCGCGACCGATAAAGGCCGCCTCCCCGAGGGCCTCGGTATAAACAACGCCATGATAGGAGACATCAGGCTCGTTCAGACGCGGGAACCGTTGCTTATGCTCGGCCCAGGGAAACTTTCCGGAATCAACAATCACCCCGCCGATGGTGGTGCCGTGGCCGCCGAGATATTTGGTCAGTGAATGAATAACGATGTCACAACCGTGTTCAAACGGCCTGCAAAGATAGGGGCTGGGAACCGTGTTATCAACGATCACCGGCACCCCGTGCGCATGGGCCGCATCGGCAATGGCGGCCAGGTCCGACATATTGCCGGCCGGATTGCCGATGCTCTCGCAGAAGATCGCCTTGGTACGGGAATCGATCAACGCCGCCATACCATCGACATCGTTGGCATCGGCAAAACGGGTTTCAATACCAAACTGCGGAAAGGTATGGGCAAACAGGTTATAGGAGCCGCCATACAACTGGGGGGTGGAGATGATGTTATCCCCCGCCTCCGCGATGGTCATGATGGAATAGGTGACCGCCGCCATCCCGGAGGCCAGTGCAAGAGACCCGATCCCGCCTTCCATCGCCGCCAGCCGTTGTTCAACGACGGCGTTTGTCGGGTTCATAATGCGCGTATAGATATTCCCCTCAACCTTCAGATCAAACAGATCCGCCCCATGTTGGGTATTATCAAACGCATACGAACTGGTCTGGTAGATGGGAACCGCAACTGCTTTGGTCACCGGGTCAGGTGCATAGCCGCTGTGTATCGCCTTGGTTTCTATTTTCATTATTTTCTCCCAACCGGCCTCTTTTCGGGGTAGGTGACAAAAGGGGCTTGCCGCCCGCCCCCTCGCCGCCTCCCGTATCTGCTACCGCTATCAGAGTTCGTAACGGACGTTCAGCCCAAACCAGCGCGGGGCGCGGAAGGAGATCTCGTTACAACCACAGGCGGTGGCGATATCAAAACCCTGAATGCCGGCTCTTTCGTCGGTGACATTGTTGATATTGAAGCCCAGCGACCAGGGGGCGTCTGCACTGGCCCAGCCGATGCCCATATTCACCATGGTGTAGGAATCAAACCTGTCCGCATCGTAGTTTCTCAGGTTGTAGTAGTACTCGTCGGAATAGCTGACATCACCATTGATGTTCATCATGCCGTTGAACATCGGCCATTCGTAGCGGGCCATGATCGTGAACTGAAACTCAGGGGCGTAGGTCGGGTCCACATCAAGCAGGATGTCTGAACCGATGCTGTTGGGGACATCCTTCACCGTGGCATCAAACCAGCTGACACTGGCCAGGGCATCAAAGCCCTCAAACGGCGAGGTCTGGAGCTCAAATTCAACACCGTAGTTCTTGGCATCGGCATTGATCACGACACCGCCGACACCGGTGAACAGGAAGGCCTGATAGTCGGTGTAATCGTAATAAAAGACCGAGCCGTTGAAACGGGTAGTGCCGTCAAACAGGGTGGCCTTGAAACCGCCTTCGTAGCTCAGCAGGATCTCTTCAGTGTAGGGAATATCAGCATTTCCAGCACCATTGAGTAGCAGTGAGACGTATGAACCCAGTAACGGAGTATTGAAACTACCTGCTTTTACTCCCCGATTGACGCCGGCATAGAGCAACAGATCCTCCGAGGCATGAAAGTCCAGTTGGATCTTGCCGGCCCAGAGGGTATCCGAGCTACTGCCCTCAAATTCGGTCCTGCCGGCAGGACCAAAGTCCAGAATAATCTTGTCGCCAACATGGATCGTGCGGGGATTGTCACTCATCGTGTACAAGCCTGCGCTCATGACAAAATCCTTTTCCTCCTGAATGCCCCGTACTCCGCCGATCAGGGTAAGCTGATCGGTGAGTGAGAATTCATATTGAGCAAAGATGGAATAGGAATTGGTTTCCAGTTCCGCATCCGTGCCCACATCCTGTGCCGGGCCGGCGACACCGGCGTTTGATATTTTCAGGCCGTTATCCGAGATCGTATCTATGTTCAGGTAGTAAAAGCCGAGTACCCAGTTGCTACGATCTGTCTGGCCGGTAAGCCTGAATTCCTGAGTAAAACTGGTGGCATCAACGGCGGCGTAATTCGCCAGCTGGTTGACGGGGGCAGAGTCCACATCAATGAATAACAGTTTATTGTAGTCCTTGAAGTCGGTAACCGATATGAGTCGCACGGAATCGCTGATGTCATATTCAACACGGGCATTTATCCCATAAGTGTCGGTTGAACCGGAATCTTCAAAGGCAAAATCTCCCGAGGAGGTAAAGTCTTCACCATCGGGGTCAATATAGCCGAAGAAATCACCACCCATTCCTACACGGCCGGTATCAAGCATACCATCACCCGTCGGCATGGTCGGAGTGCCGGCACCCAGAAAGTCATCCCGCAAGCCATCGTCATTCTGATCCGAACCGAAATCCCCTCCATCTGGAACATTAATTAGACTACCGAACCCGGGGGGATTGTCTGTGTTAGCAAGGGGACCCGTGCACATGTTTCCCGCACCAGCCGCACAAATACTGTATCGCGATTCCGTCGCAGGGGTGTCAATGACATTGATCAACTCCCCACCGGCGTTATAGATACCGATAGTCGGCTTGGACTGATAAGGCCCGGTGGCGACATTCGTCCTGGCGGCATTGCCCGACAGGGTAATGGTCAGGTCTTCACTGGAATTGAGCAACAGACTGCCGCGAATGGCCAGGGTGTCATCATCGCCCATATCGGCACCGGCACCTTCTCCCGGGGGGCCACCGAAAGCACCCTCCGGATACAAATTCTCCAGATACCCGTCATGCTGGTTATACATAACCGCAACCCGTACCGCCTGTGTCTCTGACAGGGGTGTACCATAGGCCGCCTCCACCCGGAACTGATTCGCATGGGCAGGTGAATCAAACCGACCGTAGGTCAGATCAACATAGCCTTCCGGGCCGTCAAAGTTGGGCTTTTTGCTGATGTAATTCACCAGACCGCCGGTCGCATTACGACCATACAAGGTCCCCTGCGGGCCCTTGAGAATCTCAGCGCGGTCTATATCAAACAGGGCGAAGGTCTGGGCCTGGGCGATGGCGAAATAACCTTCATCCAGATAGACAGCGGTCGGCGCCTCAATGACATCGTTGAAGTCATTCTGGGTGACGCCGCGAATGGAAAACTGGGTATTCTGCCCGGCAAGGTTGCCGCTGATATGAACACCGGGCGAGAAAGCGGCAATATCAAAACTCTCTTCAATACCCAGTGTGCGCATCTGGTCGCCGGTGAAGGCGGTGATGGCGATGCCGACATCCTGCAAACCCTGCTCACGCTTTTGTGCGGTGACCACGACTTCTTCAAGCACACCTTGCGCGATAGTGGTAAGTGAAAAACAAAGCAACGGGATAATCCCGGCAAGTGAAATAAAACTGGAACGGAAATTCTTGTGATACATGAAAAGCCTCCTGAAAGTGATCCGGCAGGATCAAGTCTGTATAAGTTAGTTAATCAGCCGGATACTCCCGGCTCCCCCCCTCTTGCGAACCGGCATTTAAGCCTAAAATGCTGTAAATGTAAAAGCCTGATTTTGTTGCACTGCAACACAAGACTATTGTAAGAGCCCCTGTCTTGTGATCCATATCAAGATTTGGCTACCCGGGCGATGCCCATCTTCCTATCACAGCTTGTTACAATCCCGGCCATGGACACGACAGAAAACCTGCTGGTCGCTACCTTCTACAAGTTTGTCAGGCTGCCTGATCATGCCGCGCTGAGACAAACCCTGCTGGCCTGTTGTCAGGACAACGGGCTACACGGCAGCATATTGCTTGCCCCCGAAGGCATCAACGGCACGATAGCCGGTTCGCCGCCTGCGGTGTTGGCGGTGCTTGACCGCTTGCGCGCCGATCCCCGTTTTGCCGATCTGCATTGCCGCGAGTCCCGCGTGGTCTCGGCACCGTTTCATCGTATGAAGGTGAAACTGAAAAAAGAGATCGTAACCCTCGGCAGGGAACAGGCCGACCCGTCCCGACAGACCGGCAAGCACATAGCCCCGGCCGACTGGAACGCGCTGATCAGTGCCGAGGATATGTTCGTGCTGGACACCCGTAATCATTACGAACACAGCATCGGCACGTTCGCCAACGCCGTGTCCGCGGCCACCACCAATTTCCGCGAGTTTCCCGATTTTGTTGAACAACAGATGCAAGCGGAGACGATGCCCAGGGTCGCGATGTTTTGCACCGGCGGCATCCGTTGCGAAAAGGCCAGTGCCTGGCTGTTGCACAAGGGGTTCAAACAGGTCTATCAACTGCAGGGCGGGATCCTGAATTATCTGGAAAACATTTCCCCCGGGGCCAGCCTCTGGCAGGGTGAATGTTTTGTATTTGATAACAGGGTGGCGCTGGATCATGAACTGGAAGAGGGCAGTTTTGCCCAGTGTTTTGCCTGCCGCCGCCCCCTGTCCGCAGAGGATATGCAATCTGCACAGTATCAGCAGGGGGTATCCTGCCCGCATTGTTATGCGGGCCTGACCGAGTCACAAAAACAACGTTTCGGGGAACGACAAAAGCAAGTCAAGTTGGCCGCGGCGCGTAACACAAAACACATCGCCGCTGTGATGCCGGGTAACGAGTAATGTATAGGCGGCACCGTAGTAGTTGATCGCAAGCATGAGTCTGGCACAGATACAGACCCGACTGGCGGCCCATGCGATGCAGGACTGGGGGCAGGGGCTTGCAAGCCATTTGCAACATTACTATAGCCAGGTCCGGCACGGTGATCTGCCGGGCTGGCAACAGTCTCTGGACAAGCTACCAACGATCACACCCGCTGTAATCAAACTGGACTGCGACCGGGTGCAGATCGGTAGCGACACCGATTGTTCGGATACAGATAGACAACATTTGCAACAGGTCTTGTCCTTGCTGATGCCGTGGCGCAAGGGGCCGTTTGCATTGTTCGGCCTGCAACTGGATGCGGAATGGCGTTCTGATCTGAAGTGGGCGCGCCTGCAAGACAGGATCACACCGCTGGACGGCCGTTGCGTACTGGATGTGGGTTGCGGCAACGGCTATTTCAGCTGGCGCATGCTGGGCGCCGGGGCCGATCTGGTGATCGGCCTTGAACCGGTATTACGTTATGTGATGCAATTCCGGCTGATCAAACATTTTCTACCGGAGCAGCGGGTGGAACTGCTCCCTTTCAGACTGGATGAACTGGGCGACGAGCAGTTGCAGTTTGACACAGTGTTCTCCATGGGCGTGTTATACCATCATCCTGATCCGGCCCTGCACCTGCGACAACTGCACGACAGCCTGCGACCGGGCGGCGAGCTGGTGCTGGAGAGTCTGATCGTTGATCAAACTTATGCCGCCGAGTTACGTCCGGCGAACAGTTATGCCTGCATGAAAAATATATCCATCATCCCGTCTGTTGATACACTGACTGACTGGCTCGGAACAGCCGGATACCGCACCATAGAGTTGCTGGATGTCACCGCAACCGACCCGCAAGAGCAACGGGTAACCGCCTGGTCAGGCGACCGCTCACTGGCCGATTTTCTTGACCCAAACGACAACAGTTTGACAGTAGAAGGTTATCCCGCCCCGCTACGGGCATTGCTGACGGCAAAAAAGTAAGCCGCTTGAAATACAACAAAGAGCCCTTATAGTAGAACCTGACACGGCTGGGTGGCAGAGATGCATATGCGACGGTGTGCAAACCCGTTTACGTTGGTTAAAGTCCAACCCCAGCCTCCAGTTCAGATAAGACACACACAAACAAAGAGGCAACAACATGAGTGACAGAATCATAATGCGCGTAGGCGAATGTTTAATAGCCGGTGGCCCGGCCGGAACCGCGGCGGAGCCGGAGGTAGTAATAGGTGAGCTGGATGGCCCCGTAGGCTCGGCGTTCGCCAATCTGATCGGCGATCAGGTCAAGGGCCATTCACGGGTGCTGGCCATACTCAACACCGATGTGATGGTGCGCCCGGCAACCCTGATGGTCAGCAAGGTAACCGTGAATAAGGATCGCTATACCAATATCCTGATGGGCACGGTGCAAGCTGCGATTGCCAATGGCGTACTAGATGCGGTGCGTGCCGGTGATATTCCAAAAGACAAGGTCAATGAGTTGGGGATTATCGTTTCCGTCTGGTTGAACCCGGTGGTCGCCGAGCAAGACGATCTGGACCACAAGATCCTGTTTGACATTCACCGGCAGGCCACCGCCAGGGCGATCAACAAGGCGATGCATAACGAACCGGATATTGACTGGCTACTGGAAAATCAGGAGCAGATCACACACAAGTATTATCAAATGGGACTGGATGGCAAGATCTAGCGCCGACACCGGATATAATGCTTGACCGCCCCCGGCCTGTTTTGCTACATTCCCATCCTCACAGACGGGAACCAAACTTATGACAAACAGGCGGCCGCTGGTCGCAGCCAACTGGAAGATGCACGGCGACCGTGCCTCGGTGGCGGCCTTGCTGGAGGGATTCAAGTCCGGCGTGACAAAGAATAGCCCGGAAATGGTAGTGTGCCCCCCGGCCATTTACATACCGCTGGTGGCAGAATGTTTGTCCGGTTCAGGCATAGCCATCGGTGCACAAAACGTATCGCAACACGAAAGCGGCGCGCATACAGGCGAGATTGCCGCCGCGATGCTACGGGATTACGGTTGTGACTATGTGATCATCGGCCATTCGGAAAGACGTCACCGGTATGGCGAGGACAACGACACCGTGGCAAAGAAGTTCAGGTTTGCCGGTGCTTGCGGCATCAAGCCCATCCTGTGTCTGGGTGAGCAGCAGGCAGAGCGGCGGGCAGGCAACACCGAGCAGGTGTTGGCGGAACAACTGGATGCCGTAATAAAACTCGCCGGCATAGAGGCCTTCACCGGTGCCGTGATCGCCTACGAACCGGTCTGGGCGATAGGCACGGGTTTGACGGCGACGCCAGAACAGGCACAGGCGGCGCACAACTTTATTCGTTTGCAGTTGGCGCGCCACGCAGACGATGTGGCAAACGAATTACAGATTTTATATGGCGGCAGTGTCAAACCGGACAATGCCGCTGAAATTTTTGCAATGGCGGATGTTGATGGCGGATTGATCGGCGGAGCGTCACTAAAGGTAGATGATTTTCTGGCAATTTGTCAGGCAGCGAGGTAACAATGGAAACAATACAAGTATTTTTATTCATCGTGCAGCTAGTGGTAGCGGCAAGTTTGATCCTGCTGATCCTGGTGCAGCACGGCAAAGGCGCGGACGCCGGTGCGGCCTTCGGCAGCGGCGCCTCTGCAACAGTCTTCGGCTCACAGGGCTCCGGTAACTTTCTCACCAGAGTGACGACCGTCCTGGCGATCATTTTTCTCGCCAACAGTCTGGCCCTGGCCTATGTGGCCAAGGTCAGGACCGGGGAGGCCGGGACACTGGCACTGGATAGCAACCGGACAATAAGCCAACCGGCTGGCACCGCACCCGCCTCATCGCCGGAGTTCCCGGCAGAAGCGGCCGGCGATCAGGCAATCCCGGCAGAGCCGACGGGCAACCAGACCGCGCCAACCATCCCGGCGGAGCCGGCCGTCAATCAGACGGCACCGGCCATACCGGAAGAGCAGTAAGTCACAAAATCAATGCCGATGTGGTGGAATTGGTAGACACGCTATCTTGAGGGGGTAGTGGGCTTAGCCCGTGCCGGTTCGACTCCGGCCATCGGCACCATTGATCATCCGGAGGAACCGCTAACAACATGGCAACTTTCATATCCGGTCTTTGTGGATGGCTGTTGTTTGCCTCCCTGCTTGTTTCATTACTTCACGGCTTCAACCCGAATATCCCGCTACTGATTGCAGGCGGCCTGACCCTGCTGGCCGCCGTGCTGCTTTTTTCACGGCTGATCCCCGCACAGAAACTGCAAATGGCATTTTTTTCCATTGCCGGTCTTGCATTGATGCTACTAAGCGATGTAGATGAGGTGCAAACTTTTGAAAGGGCACTAACGGTTAATTATTCTGTCATTGCCTTGTTGCTTAGTGTCCGTTTTTTGCGCTTGATTACTCAGACCCGGATTACCGAAGCAGACTCGCCGCAAGCCGATAAAACCCTGTGGAAAACACTACTAGGCGTATTTGCATTTACAGCGGTAATCAATTTTTCCGCCGTTGTTATTTTTGGTGATCGCTTGGCGAAAAACCATAAACTGGATAAAACCCAGTTCATGATTCTAAGCAGGATGTTAGGCGCAAATGCCTTGTATTCACCTTTTTTTGTGGGCCTGGGTGTGGCCATGATCCATTCCGGTGGCGCACAGTTTTATCTGTTACTGACGATAGGTTTCCTTATGGCTTTATGTGGAGTTATTGCAACGGGCATAAATTGTTCTTATGTTTTGAAAAAAGATGCTATGGATTTCAATGGCTATCCGATGCATTTTGAAACCCTGTCTATCCCGATACTGCTAACCTTACTGGTATTGGTGGCATATTTTGTTTTTGAAAATGTGTCTCACCTGACTCTGGTATCTGCCGTGATTGTCCTGACTGTTATGGCGATATTATTTCTGAGACAACCCGGACAGCTTGTCCCCGAGATGAAAAAACATATTGAAACCAACCTCTCCAATGCCGCCACTGAAGTAATTTTGTTCCTTTCCGCGGGGATACTCGCAGTGGGCATCAGTGAATTTTCCCATACGATACACTTTCTTATACCGTTTGCTGTGTTTGACGGGTATCACGCCGCTATAATCTTGCTCACAACGATTCTGGCATCGCTTGTCGGTGTGCATCCGATAGTCAGCATCAGCGTGTTCGGCGGATTACTTACCCCCCTCGCACCAAAC
>JBPCXW010000129.1:0-8710 GCA_051008185.1 Gammaproteobacteria bacterium | reverse complement strand
GGGGCTGGTGATTGCGCTCGGTTTTGCGATGCCGCTTTCCGAGGCGGTCTTGATCGGTGCGGTGATGATGTTTTCCAGCACCATCATCGGCATCAAGTTGTTGCCCACCACGACCTTGCATCATCGCCATACCGGGCAGATCATCATCAGCGTATTGTTGTTGCAGGATGTGGTGGCCATTATCGTGCTGTTACTACTGCAAGGCTACGGCAAGGGCGGTAATCTGGCGGGTAATATCATCATACATCTCGTGGCCCTGCCGCTTTTGCTGTTGTTCAGCTGGTTGCTGCAAAGATTTCTGCTGATGCGCCTGATTATCAAGTTTGATCAGATCCATGAGTATATTTTTCTGGTCGCGATTGCCTGGTGTATGACCATTGCCGAACTGGCCGTGGCACTGGGGTTGTCGCGTGAGATTGGGGCGTTCCTGGCCGGGGTTACACTGGCTTCCAGCCCGATTACCTTTTTAATCACCGAAAAACTGAAACCGTTGCGGGATTTTTTCCTGATCCTGTTTTTCTTTTCACTGGGGGCCTTGTTTGACATGAGTGTCCTGCCGGACATTATTATTCCGGCACTGGTGCTGGCCGCTGCGGTATTGTTACTCAAACCGTTGCTTTTCAAAATGATATTCATCCGGGCGGGGAAGAATGAAAAGACCTCTCAGGAAGTGGGGTTTCGTTTGGGGCAGATTAGTGAATTCTCTTTTTTGATCGCGGTGCTGGCGGTCAGCTCCGGTTATTTGCAGGAGCAGACCTCGTATCTGATTCAGCTGACAACCTTGCTGACATTTCTGGTGTCATCTTATTTGATTGTGAAGAAATATCCGACGCCTATTTCAACCGATGAGAAGTTACGCCGGGATTGACCCTGATGAGTGATGCACTGAATTATTTGATGCAGATCCGCCGTCAGGCGATGGGGAATTATTTTGCCTTCCTCAAACAGGCCGGCGATAACCTGGACCCGAAAACCCGGGCTATTATCTCGGTCATTACCAAGGTGGATAACCAGACCCGCAACGGGTTCAAACAGTATTTGAAGCGCGCCCTGAATGATGGTGTCAGCGCGGCCGAGATCATTGATGCGTTGTTGCTGGCCTTTCCGACGCTGGGCCTGAGCAAAATTATATGGGCGATTGATATCATCCTGCAGATGGATTTGCCCGAGTTCCAGGCCGAGCGACTTGTCGGCAGCACAAGCTGGCGTTATCTGGCGGAGATGGATGACCTGCCTGAAGGGTTGAGCCTGCATGAGCCGGAAGGGCTGGATGACAAGGGGGTGTTCGTGATGCGGCAAGGTGATGCGATCAATGCGTATAGCAATATATGCCCGCATCAGGGATCGTGGATCACACCGGAGCACCTGCGTGATGGCACTCTGGTATGCCCGTTACATGGCTGGGAGTTTGATGCGCGCGAGGGACACTGTCTGTCGCAGGTCGGCAAGTCGCTATCGTCGTACCAGCACAAGATTGAGCAGGGCAAACTGTTTGTGTTGGCATAGCGGGCTTCCTGTCTAACTTACTGTTGGAGAATAACCATGTTTGATAAAGAGATTATTACCGATGCGGCGATACATCCGCTACTGGCAAAACGCTGGAGCGGGCGCGCCTTTGATCCGGAGCGTGCGGTGGAGACAGACGACATCCTCGCGCTACTGGAGGCCGCCCGTTGGGCACCGTCGTGTTATGGCGATGAGCCGTGGCGCTTCATCGTCGCCGCCGGGAAGAGTCATCCCGAGACCTGGCAGGCACTACATTCCTGCCTTGCCGAAGGCAATCAGGGCTGGGCAAAAAACGCGCCGCTGTTGATACTGGCGATAGCCGGTAACAAGCTACGTAACGGCGAGCCCAATCGCTGGGGGAGTTACGATACCGGCGCGGCGATGATGAGCCTGAGTATTCAGGCGACGGCCCTGGGCCTGATGTGTCACCAGATGGGCGGCTTTGATCCTGACAAGGCGGTCAAGGCATTCGGCATCCCGGCGGACTATCTGCCGATGGCGGTGATGGCCGTCGGTTATCAACTGGCAACAGATGCGATACCCGAGGCCTTGCAGGAGCGGGAGTTTGCCGAGCGCAAACGTCGGCCGCTAACGGAGCATTTTTTCTCCGGCGACTGGGGCGAAAGTTATCAAACCTGAACAAGACGGCGCGCCAACCGGGACATGGCGCCCACAAACCCCGATCTGGCATCTGGCGGCCCCGCTGATACTCGCCAATCTGTCCATCGCCCTGCTGGGTCTGGTGGATACGGCGGTGGTCGGGCATCTGCCGCAACCGTTTTATATCGGTGCGGTTGCCCTCGGCGCGGTGATATTTGACTTCCTGTATTGGGGCATGGGCTTTCTGCGTATGGGCACCACCGCTCTGGTGGCACAACGTCTGGGCAAAGACAATTACCCCGGCCTGCGTAACATCCTGTTGCGCTCCGCCATTATCGCCGCCGTCATTGCCGCCTGCATCTTGTTGTTGCAACTGCCCGTCATCCATATCGGCCTGAGTCTGTTGGGCGGCAGCGATGAAGTGAGCGGTTTTGCCCGCACCTATTTGCTGTGGGCGATTTGGGGCGCACCGGCGGTATTGTTAAACATGATTGTTACCGGTGCCTTGCTCGGCTTGCAAAACGGCAGGGCGGTGCTGATCGTAACGGTTGCGATCAACCTGCTGAATGCGTTGCTGGATATTGTGTTTGTGTTTGGCCTGCAACTGGATGTGCGAGGTGTCGCGCTGGCGACCGTGATCGCACAATACACCGGCACCTTGCTCGGCCTGTTTTATTTGCGCCGGGCATTATCGCAATATGCCGCAGGTCGGCAGTGGCGCTGGCAGGGGCGGGGATTGAGCAGGCTCAAGGGCTATCTGCCGATACTGTCATTGAACAAGGATATTTTTTTACGCACCTTGTGTCTGATCTTTGTGTTTGCCTTCTTTACCCGCCAGGGTGCCGGGCAAGGTGATCTGGTACTGGCCGGGAATACTATCCTGATCAAGTTTCTGGCACTGGTCGCCCTCGGGCTGGATGGTTTTGCCCATGCCGCCGAGGCCCTGGTCGGCAAAGCAGTCGGGCAACGCGACCGACACCATTTTCAGCAAGTGGTGTATTCGGTATTCTTCTGGGCCATATTGCTGGCACTCTGCTATGCCTTGTTTTTCGTGCTGGCCGGTGACGGAATGATCGCCGTAATGACCGACATTGCCGCAGTCAGGGAGGTCTCCCGCACATATCTGTACTGGGTAGTCTTGTCCCCGTTGCTGTCGGTCTGGTGTTTCACGCTGGACGGGATCTTCATCGGCGCGACCAAAGGGGTGGAGTTGCGTAATGCGATGCTGGTCTCCACACTGCTGGTGTTCTTTCCGGTCTGGTATCTGTTGCAGGGGCTGGGCAATCACGGCTTGTGGCTGGCCCTGATGACTTTCTTTGTCGCCCGCGGGGTGACGCTTGGCTGGTATTACCAACGGTTCTAGGCGCGAGCGCAGGCATAACGCTTTACGTGCGTCTATGTTAGGATTCAGGCAATGACAGACAGAGAATTCAAACCACTGAATATCTGCGTACTGGTTGTATCCGATTCGCGCACGCAAAAAACCGACAAGTCCGGCAAGCTGTTGCATGATCGCTTGCAGGCGGCAGGGCATCAGTTGCACAGTGAGCGCATTGTTATTGATGACATCAAGCAGATCAGGGCCGTTGTATCAGACTGGTGTGCCGATGCCGGGGTTGATGTGATCATCAGCACCGGCGGCACCGGCGTGACCGGACGCGATGGCACACCGGAGGCAGTCGCGGCCTTGTTTGACAAGGAAATAGCCGGTTTTGGCGAGATGTTCAGGATGTTATCGTACGAGGAAATCGGCACCTCGGCCCTGCAATCACGCGCTATCGCCGGGGTGGCCAATGGCACCTATCTGTTCTGTTTGCCGGGCTCGCCGGGGGCCTGTGCGACGGCATGGGACAAGATCATCAGCGCACAACTTGATTTTCGTACCCGACCTTGCAATCTTGTTGAATTGATGCCCCGGCTAATGGAAAACTGAACAACGCCTATCCTTCAAGACATGAATCCAACTCGCTACATTGATCAGGCGGTCTGCATCGCCGCTGCATTGTTATCGCATAACATCTCGCAGGCAGACACCTATCTTGTAGATAACAACGATGATCTGATCGGTGTGGTGCAGACAGTGCAGGCCCGGTATGAAGACACCTTGCTGGACATTGCCCGTGCCAACGGCCTCGGCGTGACAGACATCAAACTGGCCAATCCGGATGTGGATACCTGGCTACCCGGACAGGGGCGGGAGATAATATTGCCCACCCGGTTTTTATTGCCCCGCACACCGCGCGACGGCATCGTGCTGAATATCCCTGAAATGCGCCTGTATTATTTCCCCCCTGCCGACTATGACCAGCCCAGCCCGGTTATCACCCACCCGCTGGGCATCGGCAGGCAGGGCTGGGGGACGCCCTATGTCACGACCGAAGTCGTGCAGAAGAGCCAACGGCCTTATTGGTACCCGCCTGAGTCAATACGCAAGGAGCATGAAGAAATGGGAGACCCGTTGCCGGAACAGGTGCCGCCGGGGTCGGATAACCCGCTGGGGGACTATGCGATACGCCTTGGCCTGACCAGTTACCTGATCCACGGCACCAACAAGCCTTACGGTATCGGGATGCGTGTCAGTCACGGTTGTATCCGTTTGTATCCGGAGGATATTGAGGCCCTGTACGGCATGGTGGAACTGGACACGCCGGTGTATATCGTCAATCAACCTTTCAAGCTGGGTGTGCAGGATGGGCAAATCTATCTTGAGGCGCATCCCTGGCTGGAGGAAGACGCAGCGGAATTTCAGGGCGACCTGACCAGCGTAGTGAAGATGCTGATCGCCGTCAGCAAGGAGCGGCGTTATGAACTGGACTGGTCTCTGGCGAGACAGGTGATTGACGATGCCAACGGCTTGCCGGTGGCGGTAGGCAGATTGCTGGAAACGGTGGAGCAGACATCCCCCGCAGGTGACGCAGGTGAATAAATAAAAAGCCCTGCACAGGGCAGGGCGTTATAACCGGACCCCCGATGCGGCGGGGATCCGGCTCACGCAACCCCTATTTTCGCATGGCTTTCTCAAACATCCGGTCAATCTTGCCGGTGTTCTCGTCGCAACAAGACTCCGCAGCGTCTGCCGTAGCCTGTGCGGCATCTGCCGTAGCCTGTGCCTCACGGGCGACCGCCAGGGCTTCATCGGCGGCACCGACGACACTGTTCGCTGCTGCCCGCGCACTTTCCGCTATGGCACGGACTTCATTGAGTTGTTCAACGGTGGCGCATCCCCCCAAAAGAACGAGAGCGGACGCCAGTAATGCTACTTTGAATACAAGTGTTTTCATTGTTGGTTCTCCAATAGACCGTTAATGTTGTTTCCAGAAGTTCTCGCTAAAAAACGGTGCCAATAATGACTGATTTTGCGGCGATTGGCAATTTTTCTTTGCTGTTCAGGCAACCTGACCCTTGCAATCGTGATATGGCATCAAGCTTTTAGCCATAACTATTTGAATTACAACAATCTAAAAACATCAACGCAGGCGGGAACCGGGGGGGCGTATGTAGCGGGTCTTGTGATGTGCCGCAATGAAGCCGGTCAGGGCCTGTTCAAACCCGTGTATCGGCTTGTCGCCGCAATAATCGTCAAACCAGCCGAGGATCTCGTGCATATTCATCCCCGCCGTGATGCTGTAGGTCTTGTCGGTAAACAGGTTATAGGCGGTGATATAGCCCATAATATAGTCCTTGTAGGCCTGATCCTCAGCGGTTTCCCGGCTTTTGTTGTAGCTGTAGCAGGATTTACCCCCCTTGCCCCAGATCGCATAATTGCCAGTCTTGTCGGCGGCCAGGGCCGTATTGGCACCCGATAGCAGGGCGATGAGTAGCAGGTAGCGTGTCGTCACGGGCGTTGTTCCAGGGGGGTGGCCGGACGCTAGTCCTGATAGAACGGCATCGGGCGGCCCGAGAACTGTGTCTTCAGGAACTCCATCTGATCGGCCAGGATCTTCCGGTTGGACAGTGCCAGATATTCGGCCCAGTTCGGCACATAAGGCACGGCCAGCAGTGCCATCCGGGCCTCCTCCGGTGTCCTGTTGCCCTTGCGCGTGTTACACATCCGGCAGGCGGTGACCACATTGGACCACTTGTCCCGCCCGCCGCGCGACATCGGCAGGACGTGATCACGGGTCAGGTCGCGGCTGCCTTGCTGACGTCCGCAATACATGCACAGCCCGGCGTCCCGCAAGAACAGTTCGCGGTTGGTCAGGGGCGGGATGCTGCGCTGCACATAGCGGTGCCGCACCGAGCGTTTGACCGCAATAATGGAATTAACCGATACGCTGGACAGCTGCCCCGACAGGCGATTCACACCGCCGGTGAAGGTGAAACTTTCATCGCCTGCGGTCCAGGCCACCATGTCGCGGCAATACAAACTCACTGCATCCTGCCAGGGGATCCAGGTGACCGGGGTACCGCCAATATCAAGTCGCAGTATCAGGGCTGTCATGGTGTAATGTGTTTGTATCGGATTGTGAACGCGCCAAACTAATGGATAATTCACTGAAAATCAAGCCACTGTAGCGGATCAGTACTGATGAGACCAATCAGCAATGTCCCCCCACCGGAGCCACTACGGGCTACGCCCTTGTGCCACCGGCTCCCCCTCAAGGGGGGAGCAATAACACCGGCACGAATAGCTCCCCCCTTGAGGGGGAGCCAAAGGAGGCGAAGCCTGCTTTGGTGGGGGGACGGGCGACCTTGCCATTTTTGTCTCAACTGTTAATGATCCGTCACACACTACCAATGGAAAAATCCGCCCAAGCCGTTACCGATTTGTTACACCTGATGACCACACTGCGTGAGGGCTGCCCCTGGGACCGGCGGCAGACCATGCGCTCCCTGCGCGGCCACAGTCTGGATGAGATCTATGAGTTGCTGGAAGCGATTGACAACAACGACCTGACGGCGGTGCGGGAGGAGTTGGGTGACATACTCTTCCATATCGCCTTTTATGCACAGATTGCCAGCGAACAGGGGCAGTTTGATTTTGCCGATGTGGCGACGGCGGTGGTGGAAAAACTGCAACGGCGTCACCCGCATGTGTTCGCCGATGCGAAGTTCAGTAACCGGCAACAACTGGCACAAAGCTGGGAGACAACAAAACAGGCCGAGCGGCTGGCGAAAAAGGGCGGCGCCAGTCTGCTTGATGATGTGGCGGTGACCTTGCCGGAGACCTTGCGGGCGGCGAAATTGCAGAAGCGGGCGGCGGCGGTGGGGTTTGACTGGGCCGAGGCCGCGGCCGTTGTGGCAAAGGTGCGCGAGGAGTTGCAGGAACTGGAGCAGGCACTGGCCGAGCGGCAGCAGGACGATATTGAGCAGGAAATGGGGGATGTGCTGTTCAGTTGCGTCAATTTGAGCCGACATCTGCGAACAGATCCGGAGTTGGCGTTACGGGCGGCCAACCGCAAGTTTGAGCGACGTTTTCGTTACATTGAGGACAGACTTGCAGAGCAGAATAAAACCCTGACCGAGGTCGGGCAGGATGAAATGGAACGCTTGTGGGAGCAGGCCAAGCAGGCGGAACAGCAGGGCTAGTCGGTGGTTTCTTCGGCCTGTTTGTCGCGGCTGAGCATCGCATAAGCCGAGTGATTGTGGATGGATTCAAAGTTCTCTGATTCCACCGTGTAGGCGCTGATGCGCGCATCTTCGTTCAGCGTTATCGCGACATCTCGGACGATATCTTCTACAAACTTGGGATTGTCGTAGGCGCGTTCGGTCACATATTTTTCGTCCGGCCGTTTCAGCAAGCCATATAACTCGCAGGAGGCGACCTTTTCCACCGCCTCAATCAGTTCTTCAATCCAGATGAAATCCGTGATCTTCACGGTGACCGTCACATGGGAACGTTGATTATGCGCCCCGTAATCGGAGATATTCTTTGAGCAGGGGCAAAGGCTGGTTACCGGCACGACAACCCGGATAGAACTGATATGCCGCTCCTGATCAATCTCGCCGATGAAAGAGACCTCGTAATCCATCAGGCTCTTCACCCCGGACACGGGCGCGGCCTTGCTGATGAAATAGGGGAAGCTCATCTCAATATGACCGGACTTGGCCTCCAGCGCCTCGGCCATCTCATCCACCATGCGCTTGAAAGACTCAACCGAGATCTCATTCTCATGGTCATTCAGTATCTCGACAAAACGTGACATGTGAGTGCCTTTGAAATTGTGCGGCAAGCCGACATACATATTGAAGCGGGCGACGGTGTGTTGCTCGCGCCCGGAGCGATCTTTCACCACCACCGGGTGCCGGATATCCTTGATCCCGACCCGATCGATCGCCAGATGCCGGGTATCCGGTGTGCTCTGGATATCCGGGATCTCATTTATCAGGGGTGCGGGTTGATTCATAGGGGGTTCCTGTACGGCAAAGTTTGATTGTCCGGCATCTTACCGCTTTTTTGCATTTTCTGCACCCGCTTATACTTATGAGGCAAATCAGCAATGTCCCCCCACCGGAGCCACTACGGGCTACGCCCTTGTGCCACCGGCTCCCCCTCAAGGGGGGAGCAATCACAATGGCAAAGCAGGCTAACGCCTGCTTTGGCTTTTCACTACACGCGCTGGTGGCTTCGGCTATCGGCACGAATAGCTCCCCCCTTGAGGGG
>JBPCXW010000128.1:0-3089 GCA_051008185.1 Gammaproteobacteria bacterium | reverse complement strand
GGCCTACCTTGAGTAAGCGGAGAAGGAAGAAATGATCTTTGAGACTGTGGTGACGACTGTGAATGAGGCGGGTGCCTGCCACATCGCGCAGATGGGGATGCGGCGGGACGGGGAGCATTATGTGATCGCGCCGTTCAAGCCTTCTACTACTCTGGTGAACCTGCAGCAGTCCGGGCAGGCGGTTATCAACCTGACGGATGATGTCTGTGTGATCGCCGGTTGTCTGACCGGGCGGCACGATTGGCCGTTGATGCCGGCGGACGAGGTGCAGGGCTTTGTGTTGCAGAGTGCGTTGTCGCATATTGAGGTGGCGGTGGATAAGGTGGAACAGGATGAGTTGCGGCCGCGGTTTTATTGTCGCGAGGTGTGTAGTCGCCAGCACGGCGGGTTTCGGGGGTTCAATCGGGCGCAGGCGGCGGTAGTGGAGGCGGCGATTCTGGTGAGTCGGCTGGATCGGTTGCCGCGGGAGAAGATTGAGTCGGAGCTGGCCTTGTTGGCCATTGCGGTGGAGAAGACGGCGGGGGAGAGAGAGCAACAGGCCTGGCAGTGGTTGACCGAGCGGGTGGCGGACTACTACGGGGATGGCGCGGCATGACTGGCATGCTGGCGAGTGTGCATACCCTGCACGAGGTGCGCGCGGTGCTGCGGGCGGGGGTGGCGGTGATCGATCTGAAAGACCCGGGGCAGGGGGTGTTGGGGGGCTTGCCGTTGGGGACGGTTGGAGATGCGGTGGAGTCTGTGGGCGGTGCTTGTTTGGTGAGTGCGACTATTGGTGACAGGCCGGTCAATGATGCGGGATTGGAAGGTGCCATTATGGCGATGCATCAGACCGGGGTGGATTATGTGAAAGTCGGGGTGTTTGATCCGCCTGTGCAGACTATGTGCAGGCAGGTGTTGGCGAGGTGTGCGGATAACGGGGTGTCGGTGGTGCTGGTGTTCTTTGCTGAGGGTCTGGATGCGTTGCCTGATTTTCAGGGGCTGGCTGAGTTGGGTGTGAGTGGGGTTATGCTGGATACGGCGGACAAGGATAGCGGTAGCCTGACGGACAGACTTGGGTTGCCATTGCTGGCGCGGTTTGTTCGGCTAGCGCGGCAGGCGCGGTTGTTGTGCGGGCTGGCCGGTTCGTTGCGCTGTGGTGATATTCCGCCGTTGTTGCGGTTGCGGCCTGATTATCTGGGGTTCAGGGGCGCCCTGTGTCGGGGGCAGGCCCGGAGTGCGGCGCTGGATGAGGGGGCGTTGTTGCGTGTCAGGCGGATGTTTTTGGATTACAATGGTGTTCCAATAACTGTGGAGAGAGAGTATGGCTCCGTCGCGTGATAAAGAGCAGGTTTATACCGAGGCTGAAGTAGAGGCCAAACTGAAAGCTGAATTGCCGGGCTGGTATTACGAGGATGGCTGGATCAGACGCAAATACAAAACCAGTGGCTGGAAGGCGACATTGATGGTGATCAACACTGTCGGGCATTTGGCGGAGGCGGCTTGGCATCATCCTGATCTGACGGCCTCTTATGCGTTTGTGATCGTCAAGCTGGTAACGCATTCGGCCAAAGGGATTACCGATAAAGATCTTCAACTTGCGCGGCAGATTGAGCAAGTTGTTATGTGGCAACCGGGTAGCGATGCGGCGGCACTGGAAGGTACGCCGGACGACCCGCGTTTCAAATACATCAAATACGATTGATGTCAGGGATCAGGCCTCCCTGTTCCACTCGCCTGACTTGCCGCCGGATTTATGTTCAAGCCGGACCTGCTCAATGCTCATTCCCCGATCCACCGCCTTGCACATATCGTAGATAGTCAGCAAGGTTATCTGCACGGCGGTCAGGGCCTCCATCTCCACGCCGGTTTGGCCGCGACACTCCACCGTGGCACGACACTGCACCCGGTTATCTTTCGCGTCCGGCTGTAACTCTATGTCAATGTGCGTGATAGCAAGCGGGTGGCATAGCGGGATAAGCTCGGCGGTTTTTTTCGCGGCCATAATGCCGGCCACGCGGGCGATGCCGAGCACATCGCCTTTTTTGTGGCCGCCCTGCATGATCAGTTGCAGGGTTTCCGCCTGCATGGTGATATGGCCGCTGGCGACGGCGAGCCGCTGGCTGACCGCCTTGTCGGCGACATCAACCATAGCGGCCTCGCCCCGTTGATTGAAATGTGACAGTTTTGTCATTTTTGTATTATCTTGCCGTAACAGAAAGGCGTATAATACGCTATCTTCAGAGTGAGACAAACAAGAGGTTTTGGTATGACAGTCAAAGTGAAGTTTTTTGCCAGTATGCGTGATGAGTTCGGGCGTGCCGAGGATGTGCTGGACTATACGCCGGATATGACGCTGAGTCAGGTCTGGCAGGCGATGGCGGCGGGGCGGGCGATGCCTGAGAATGTATTGGCGGCGGTCAATAAAGAGCATGTCAAGGGCGACCCGCAGATTGCTGATGGTGATGAAGTCGCCTTCTTTCCGCCGGTAACGGGCGGCTGAGCTTGTATGCAGGTTGAGTTGCGTAGCGCCGCTTTTGATCCGTTTGCCGAGATTGATGCCTATCAAAAGCAGCGGCTGGCACCGGGGAAGTATGGTGCGACCGGGATCTTTATCGGTAGCCTGCGGGATTTTAGTGGCGATGCGACTGTTGAGTCACTGTATCTGGAACATTACCCGGAGATGACGCAAGAACATTTGCAACAGATCTGTGCCGGGGCGACGGAGAAATGGAGTTTGATTGATGGCCTGGTGTTGCACCGGGTCGGGCAGGTTGAGATGGCCGAGGCGATTGTGCTGGTGGCGGTCTGGGCGGCACATCGGGGGGATGCGATGGATGCTTGCCGGTTTATTATTGAAGATCTCAAACACAGTGCGCCGTTCTGGAAGAAGGAGCGTTTGCAGGAAGGTACGCGCTGGGTTGAAAACAATACCGATGGTTATACACGCTGACAGGAGCGATATCTTATGCATATACGAGTTTTAGGCGCGGCTGCGGGCGGGGGTTATCCGCAGTGGAATTGTAATCACCCTAACAGTCGCCGTGCCCGGAGTGATGATCCGGCGGCGCCGCAGCGGACGCAGTCGTCTATTGCTGTCAGTGCGGATGGGG
>JBPCXW010000127.1:0-20818 GCA_051008185.1 Gammaproteobacteria bacterium | reverse complement strand
GACTTGAACCAGCGACATCAGCATTATGAATGCTGCGCTCTAACCGACTGAGCTACATAGCCGTAATCCTGCTGAGAAGAATGATGATTGTGGCGACCGGGCCGGTTGTTGTCAAGTTATTGTGCTGTTTACTACACGCGCCCACGGCTCTTTCCATCAGCACGGATAGCTCCCCCCTTGAGGGGGAGCCAAAGGAGGCGAAGCCTGCTTTGGTGGGGGGACTTGGTTCGGTGGCCTCGCTTCTCTGTCCCCCCACCTGAGCCACTGCGGGCTTGCGCCCTTGTGCCTCTGGCTCCCCCTCAAGGGGGGAGCTATTCGTGCTGGTAGGCAACGATGAAATTAAATCAGACAGATTGTGATATATGTCACATAAAGGCGTAAATTCCGGCGTGACTTTTGGCGATGTTGGGTATGATGGTATCTCAATGGACAACTGGACACTTTCAATGGATATACATACCTCACCGGCCGCTGTTGTTTGTCGTTACCTGCTGACCACCCTGCTTGTCATCTCTCCGGCAGCCGCCGAAATGAATACACCATCGCTGATGCTCGCCAGAGTTTATCACGATGATATTGATCTCGAACAATACTGGGTAAGTGAAAAGCTGGACGGGGTGCGCGCCCGCTGGGATGGCAAGAACCTGATATCAAGGCAAGGTAATCCGTTCAATGCACCTCTCTGGTTCGTCAAGGATTTTCCTTCGGTGCCGCTTGATGGTGAATTGTGGATGGGGCGCGGCACGTTTGAGAAGTTGTCCGGTGCGGTCAGGCGACAACAACCTGAACAGGCGCAGTGGCGGGCTATTCGTCTGATGGTGTTTGATCTGCCTGCAAGCCCGGAGGTATTTGACCTGCGTCTGCAAACCATCAGGCGGATTGTGCGGGATGCATCTTCTCCGTATCTGGGCATGGTTGAACAGTTTCGGGTCGGCGGCCGTGATGAATTGATGCAGCGACTCAAGCAGGTGATCAGCGACGGCGGCGAGGGGTTGATGTTGCACAGGGGTGGTGCCATCTACAAGGCCGGGCGCACGCATGATCTGCTCAAACTCAAAGTGCATCAGGATGCCGAAGCGGTGGTCGTCGGGCACCTGCCCGGCAAGGGTAAACTCTCCGGCATGCTCGGCTCCCTGCTGGTGGAAACCCCGGACGGTTTGCGTTTTCGGATCGGCACCGGTTTTTCCAACCGGGAGCGTCAGAACCCGCCGCCTTTGGGGACAACTATTACTTACAGATATTATGGCAAGACCGGCAGAGGTGTCCCGCGCTTTGCCAGTTTTATGAGGATACGGGACGAGTGACGGGGTCGGTTATGCTAACCTTGTTGCACTCAATCACTGGAGTCGGATATGAATGTCAAGCTGACCTGGACAGGTGCGGTGGCTTTTGTCGGGGAGACCGATGCCGGTCATCGCATTGTCATAGACGGGCCGGAGGAAAACGGTGGCCGTAACCTCGGCCCTCGCCCTATGGAAACCTTGCTGATTGGTATGGGGGCTTGCACGGCTTATGATGTTGTTTCTATTTTGCAGAAGGGCCGACAGCAGATGGATGCCTGTCAGATTGCGATCAATTCCGTCCGTGCCGAGGAGCACCCGAAGGTCTTTACCGAGATACAGGTGCATTTCACTTTTAGCGGGACTGATCTGAAACCCAAACAGATTGAGCGGGCAATTGAGTTGTCATCTGAAAAATACTGCTCGGCCTCAATTATGTTGGGCAAGACCGCGAAGATAACGCACAGTTACGAGATTCTTGATTAAACCGCCGCGGGGTTCTCGGCGCGGCGGATATAAAACTTGATTACCCCCCCGGATTCCCCGGTGTGGATTATCTCGTGCCCGCTACGCGCACAATAGGCCTGAAAATCTATATGGGCATGGTTGTCGGTGGCCTCAACATACAATACCGTCCCGGCTTGCATCTTGTTTAGTTCAAGTTTGGCCTTTAGCACCGGCAGGGGGCAGTTTAGTCCCTTGGCATCCAGATAGTGGTCGTAATCCGGCATGATGCATCACGCTGACTATTTCCGGCCGCGCCTTGCGCGCACCGCTACTGCCAGTTGTTCCAGCATTGGTTCTGTCATCTCCCATGATACGCAGGCATCGGTAATACTTTTTCCATAAATGAGTTTGGTCTTGCCATTATGTGGTTGATTGCCGGCTTGCAAGTGGCTTTCAATCATCACACCGAATATCGCCTCGGAGCCGTTACTGATTTGTGTGGATATGTCTTTCAGGACAACGGGTTGCTTTTTGTAATCTTTGCTGCTGTTGCCGTGACTGCAATCTACCATGATCCTGTCATTTACCGGGGCTGCATGGAGTTTGCGGCGTGTCTCGTTGATTGCATCGGCCGCATAGTTTGGTCCGTTGGTGCTACCGCGCAAGATGATATGGCAGGCGTCATTGCCCCGTGTTTCAACGATGGCGGATATGCCCTGTTTGGTGACGGATAAAAACTGGTGCGGGTGTTGTGCGGCACCGATGGCATCAATGGCGATCTGGATGTTGCCATCGGTACCGTTTTTGAAGCCGATGGGCATGGACATGCCGGAGGCCAGTTCGCGATGCACCTGACTTTCGGTTGTGCGTGCGCCTATCGCTCCCCAGGAGATGAGATCGGCGATGTATTGCGGTGTAATGGTGTCAAGAAACTCGGAGCCTGCGGGGACACCGCGATCATTCAGATCCAGTAACAACTTGCGCGCCAGATGCAGGCCGGTATTGATGTCAAAGCTGTTATCCAGATGTGGATCGTTTATCAATCCTTTCCAGCCGACAGTGGTGCGGGGTTTTTCAAAATATACCCGCATGATGATCAGCAATTCCTTTGAATGTTGTTGTATGGCCCCGGCCAGATGCTCGGCGTATTCCGTCGCCGCCTCAATATCATGAATGGAGCAGGGGCCGACTACGGCCAGTAAGCGGTCATCTTTTCCCGCTATGATATCGCTCGCCCGGGCACGGGTCTCGGCGACCAAGGTTGATGCCGCCTCGGTGACCGGCAACTCCTCCATAAGAATGGCCGGCGCCAACAGGGGGCGCAGGCCGGTGATGCGTAAATCGTCAGTTATATGAAGCATGGGTGGTGCAAAGTGTCGTGGAAAAATCTGTATTGTAACAGATTGGCTTTGTCTGTCATCCCGCCCCGTTGCCGAAGGTGTCCAGATTGATACTGTGATACCAGGCCCGTGCATGCTTCGCTTCGGCGCGGCGGACAGAGGCGGCGGCGCGTAGCGGGCTCAATCCGCCTGCCTGCTGGATTAGTTTGAACTGTTGTTGTTCATAGCGGAACATCGCGTTGATGGAGATGCCGTATTCCGGGGTGATCAGGCTGTAGCAGGTGTTGTGGTAGTACATCTCGCCGGGTGGTTTGTCGTGTAGCAGGTTGACGATTGCCAGACTGCACACCTTGGCCTGACTGTTTGCCGACGAGGCTGATTTGGGCATCGCTCCGGCCAGACAGCTGTCGCCGATGATATGGATGTTGTTGGCGCGTTCTGATTCAAATGTTTGATGGTTGACCGCGCACCAGCCGCTTTGCTCAACCAGATCATTATCCACCGCCAGTTTGCCGGCTTGTTGGAACGGGATGACATTGGCTACATCGGCCTTGAACAATCCGGCTTCTGCTCGTATCTGCATCGTGGTCGGGTCAAGTTGTGTTACGAGGCCGCCTTCGGAGATTGGGATGCGTTCAATCAGTGTCGGGTAGAGTCGTTGCCAGGCCTCTTCAAACAGATCCTGTTTGGAGAAGTGTTCATTCGCATCCAGAATCAATATCTTTGATCGCGGCTTGTGCCGTTGCAGATACCAGGCGATGAGACTGGCGCGTTCGTAAGGGCCGGGCGGACAGCGAAACGGTGGGCCGGGCACGACCATTACAAACACGCCCCCGTCGGGCATGGCCTGTAACTGTTGCCGCAGTAACCGGGTTTGTTCGCCGGCCTTCCATGCGTGGGGCATGCGGGTGATGGCTGCTGGATCGTAACCGGCAAAGATATGATTCCATCTGAAACTGATCCCGGGAGACAACACCAGACGGTCATAGGGCAGCGTTGCGCCGTCGGACAGTTGCACCTGTTGTTTGGCGGGGGTTATTCCGCTTACTGTATCCCGTATGATTTTGATGGCGAATTTGTCGGCCAGGGTTTGGTAATCGTGTTTGATGATTGATACCGGATCTATGTCGGCTATGACTGCATTACTGAACGGGCAGGAGTAATAGTATTGTTGCGGTTCCACCAGGGTAATATCCAGTTGCGGATCAAAGTAGCGGAGATAACGGGCGCAGGCGGCACCGCCGTAACCGCCGCCTACTACTACCACTTTTGCAGAATGATGTTTTGCACCTGAGCATCCGGTCAGCAAGGGTAATGCCAATCCGGCGGACAGGAGCGAATCAGTGCTACGATGTAAAAATTGTCGGCGGTTTAGTTTCATCGTGTTCCATCAGCGGCCAGTGCCTCGCCGAGCAGGTAGATATCTTCATCCGGCAGGCTTTTGGCAATCCTGTTCATAATGGTCACCAGTTCCTCATCATTTTTGTAGGCGAACAGTAATGCCGTGATCTGATCGGCACTCAAGCTATGCAGGGCCGGGATACTGCTGTCCCTGCTTGCGGGATGATGGCAGGTGTGGCAGGTCACCTTGATCAGTTGAATGCGCTGCGCCTCGGCCGATCCTTCCGCCGCTACGCCGTTGCTGACAGATACCAGCAACACTGCCGGTATGATCAACCGCAAGCCACAAACTGCCGATAAAATATACTTCATCTGGCGAATAATACCGTGAGTTGTCCGACATTGCGGAATTTATTATGAGACAAAAATAGCAGGGGGTCGCCCCGCCCCCCACCAAAGCAGGCTTCGCCTCCTTTGGCTCCCCCTCAAGGGGGGAGCAGTAACACCGGCACCGCCAATGTCAAAGCAGGCTACGCCTGCTTTGGCTTTTTACTCCACCCGCTCGGCTTTACCTATCGGCACGCGATGTCAAAGCAGGCTACCGCCTGCTTTGCCTTTTCACTCCACACACCCCGCCTCCGCCTACCAGCACGGATAGCTCCCCCCTTGAGGGGGAGCCGGTGGCACAAGGGCGTAGCCCGTAGTGGCTCCGGTGGGGGGCCATTGCTGATTGGTCTCATAAGTACTAATCCACTACATCAGCCACAAGCAGCCCGTGATACAATCGCACACTACAGCCTGTTCAGGTTTTTTCATGCAGATCAGACAACACCAACCCGCCGATATTCCCGCCATTGCCTTGTTGTATTTCAATACCATACACAAGGTAAATATACGCGACTACAGCAAACAACAGGTACAGGCCTGGGCACCCGCCATTGAGCCCGCCGCCTACTGGCGCGCCCGCTTTGCCGAGCGTCATGTAGTCGTTGCGGAAGACAACAATACAGTACTAGGTTTTGCAGAATATCAAGATGACGGCCATGTGGATTGTTTCTATGTGCATCATTTACATCAGGGGCGAGGTATCGGCAAGGCTATGATGCAGGATCTGGAGCAAGCATTACGGGAAAACAATATCAGCCGCCTGTTTGCCGAAGTCAGTCTCACAGCGGTCGGGTTCTTCACAGCTTGCGGCTTCGTCGCCAAACAGGAACGGGTCTCGGAATATAACAATATGCAATTCAAACTCGTGCTAATGGAGAAATATCTTTAGTCTAACCACCCGTTTCAAATTTCACCTCACCAAAATAGACTTCTATATTTTCCTGTCTGAATACCAGACGCACTCGCGTCTTGTCCTGCGCCACCCGTTTTCCTTCTACTACCTTGGGCTTGAAGCGCCATTCGGGCGCCACTTCCATTGACACCTGATCAAACAATTTACCCGGCCAAGATTCCACTACTTTGGGTTTCACTACCCGCCCATTGGCATTCACGGCAAACTCCAGCAGGCTCCAGCCTTGTGGTCTGGTGCCATCCTCAAAAATCGGGTATTTGGGCCGCAACACAAACAGCGGCACGGCCGGGCCGTCTTGTTTCGGGCTGTATTTGATCACTGTGTCGGCATGGCCTGCGAAGCGATCATCACGTTGCGCGATATAAAGTTTGGCCAGACGGCTGTGGCTGGCTAACACAATGGCGTCATCTTCCAGTAGCTTGTCGACATAAATGCGGTGTGCCGCGAGGTATTTTTGTTCGGCATTTTCAAAATCTTTTTGTAACAGATTGACATCACCCTGTCGGGAAAAAACTGCCGCGGTCTGCAAACTATCGGCACCGTATTGCTGTTCATAAATGGTCAGGGCCTTGTCATACATTTTCTTGGCCGCTTCAATGTTATTGGCCGCCAGATCCAGTGCGGCTTGTTGCACCATCAGATCGGCGATGCCTGCGTGTTCAGGCCCATGCTTGCTGGTCAGTACAGCGATGGCCTTGTCCAGTTCCTTGCGCGACTTGTCCAGTTCTTTTCTGCTGGCATACACCTTGGCCATGTTTTCATAGACGGTAGTCAAGTTCAGATCATCTTTGCCGTTATGTTTGATCAGTCCCGCCCCGGCCGCTAGCAGTAGTGGCTCCGCCTCATCCAGCCGATGTAACAGTACCAGTATATGGGCCAGATTAATCTGCAGGATGGGTATTCTGGAATGGTCGGGGCCGAGTTCGCGTTTGGCGACGGTCAGGACTTTTTTTGCCAGCTCAGCCGCACGCTCGGCATCGCCTTCCGCATAAGCCTTGTTATAGGCGCGGTAGGTTTTGGTCAGTTCTTTGGATAGCTCTTTGGGTGGTTCATCCTGAGCTAAACCCGGCAGGCTGATGAACAAGATAAGTGATAGTAAAACTGTGATAAAACGCATTCCTAATCCTCTTGACTGATATTGCACTAATTCTACCTGAATACCTGTAGCAGTTCAGTACTGATGAGACCAATCAGCAATGTCCCCCCACCGGAGCCACCACGGGCTACGCCCTTGTGCCACCGGCTCCCCCTCAAGGGGGGAGCTATTCGTGCCGGTGTTATTGCTCCCCCCTTGAGGGGGAGCCAAAGGAGGCGAAGCCTGCTTTGGTGGGGGGACAGGGCGACCTTGCCATTTTGTCTCAACTGTTAAATATCCGATCCAGTTCCACACACCGGGCAATCAGGGTCGCGCGGCAAGCCGGCAATCTGCCAGTCCATATTCTTGGCGTCAAACAACAGTAGTTTGCCTTCCAGGGTTGTGCCGGTGTCCATAATGATCTTCATAGTTTCCAGAGCCTGCATGCTTCCCATAATCCCCGGCAACGGGGCAATGACACCGTTCGCGGTACAGGTCTCCTCCACACCGGCGGTGTCAGGATACAGACAACGATAACAGGGCGAGGCGGGATTGCGCGGATTGAATACAGTGAGCTGCGCCTCAAAGCGGATAACCGCGGCGGAGACCAGCGGAGTGCGGTTCTTTACACAGGCGTGGTTCACATCAAAGCGTGTGGCGAAATTGTCACTACCATCTACTACCACCGCCGCGGCGGCGACATGGGTGTTCAGTTCCTCTTCCTCCAGCGCATGATCTACAGTGGTCAGTTGTAACTCCGAGTTAAGTGCCAGCAGATGTTCGCGCGCGGAATCAACTTTTAGGCGGCCTATATCCTGCTCGGTATGCAGGATTTGTCTTTGCAGGTTGGACAGATCAACCTTGTCAAAATCAGCCAGTACTATTCGGCCAACCCCGGCGGAGGCCAGATAGATTGCCGCCGCAGAGCCCAAACCACCGGCACCAATAATCAACACATTGGCATCGGCTAGTTTCAGTTGCCCCTCGGCATCTATCTCCGGCAACATCATCTGCCGACTGTAGCGGAGTAATTGCTCGTCTTTCATAGTGTGCAGTATGGGTAATCAGAGGTTACGCGGTTCTTCATAGTCTTTCCAGTGCCGTTTGTTTTCCGGTATTGCACTCCCGTCAGAATGATAGCGGGCATACAGTGTCTGGATCATGACATGCCAGTCATAACGCGGTGTGACCGGTGTCTTGTTTGTGTCTTTATGTTCATTCATGGTTTTCTCGCCAGGGTAATGCGTTCATGGCCAGCGTAATCAGTCAGGGTTTGTATATCCGTGTAGCCATGTTCGGTCATGGATTGTTGTACGGCCCGGGCCTGAGTATTGCCGTGTTCAATGATAATCATACCGCGATCATACAAACAGGTTTGGGCGTGGGCCAATATATGGTGAATACAGTGCAGTCCCGTCTTGCCCCCGTCCAGCGCCAGGCGGGGTTCGTGACGAATATCGCTGTCGCTAAGACAACTGTCGGTGGATTGGATGTAGGGCGGGTTGGATAACACCATATTAAATTGCCTGCCATGCAGCCGCTTGAACCAGTCCGATTGCAGGGTGGTTACGTTGGATACCGCCAGCGCCCGGATATTATGTTGTGCCACCGCCAATGCACGGCTGCAAATATCACTGGCGGTGATCTGTAATTGCGGCCGGTTTTTGGCGATGCTAATCGCGATGGCACCGCTGCCGGTGCCCAAATCCAGCAGACTGTCCCGGCTGTCGGGGGCGATATGGGCGAGTGCCGTCTCTACCAGCAACTCTGTCTCCGGCCTCGGGATCAGGGTGGCCTCATTGACACTGAATGGTATGGAGTAGAACTCTTTTGTGCCGGTCAGGTAAGCCAGAGGCAGGCCCTGTCGTCTGGCATTGATCAGGCGTTGGTAGTCACCGATTACGGCGGCATCCGGCAGGTATTCCGGGTGCGCGAAGATGAAGGCCCGGTCTTGCCTGAGCAAATCGGCCAGTAACACCTCGGAGTCAAGCCGGGCGGTTTCGGTATTGTGCAACCGCTGTGTCGCTTGGTCTATCAGTTTGGATATGGTCTGCATGTATAGTCGCCCGCGGTCAATCAGCCAGAGTGGCAAGTTGATCGGCCTGATATTCCTGTTGCAAGGGTTCTATTACTACGGTCAATCCGCCTTGCATGAATTCTTCCAGTTTATACAGGGTCAGGTTGATTCGGTGATCGGTTACCCGACCCTGCGGAAAGTTATAGGTGCGTATCCGTTCGGAGCGATCACCCGAACCCACCAGATTGCGCCGGTTCTCGGCGATTGCCGATGTCTGTTTGTCGCGCTCGGCTTGCAACAGTTTGGCCTGTAACAACGACATCGCGCGGGCGCGGTTCTTGTGTTGCGAGCGTTCATCCTGACATTCCACCACGATGCCTGTCGGGATATGAGTCAGGCGCACTGCGGAATCAGTTTTATTGACATGTTGGCCGCCCGCCCCGGAGGCGCGATAGGTATCCACCCGCAGGTCGGCGTTGTTGATTTCAATTTCATTGATCGCATCCACCTCCGGCAGTACCGCGACGGTACAAGCGGAGGTATGGATGCGCCCCTGCGATTCCGTTTCCGGCACCCGCTGTACCCGGTGCGCGCCGGATTCAAACTTCAGTTTTGAATAAGCAGCTTCACCGACGATGCGTAATATAACCTCCTTGTATCCGTTCAGATCACTTTCAGCCGCGCTGATCACTTCCACTTGCCAGCCCAGCGATTCGGCGTAACGGCTGTACATACGCATCAGGTCGGCGGCAAACAGTGCCGCCTCTTCGCCGCCAGTGCCGGCCCGGATTTCCACAAAGGTATTGCTGTTATCGGCCGGGTCTTTGGGTAACAACAGGCGGCGTAATTCTGATTCCAGATCTGCTTTTTTCTGCTCCGCACCGGCCAGCTCATCGTGCGCCAGTTGTCTGATTTGTTCATCATCGTCTTGCAACATTTCTTTGGCGTTTTTCAGGGCCTCAAGGTTGGTTTGCCAGGCGTGAAAACATTCCACCACCGGGGTAATCCCGGCCGCCTCCTTGCCGAGATCGCGCAAGCGGTTTTGATCGCCGATGACCTCGCTGGTGGCCAGCAAGGCGTGGATTTCCTTCCGCCGTTGCGTGAGTTTGTCCAGCTTGTCCAGCAGGCTTTGTTTCATCATTTTTGCTCGTCGTCCGGCGCATCGGCAGCGGGCAGATCAAACAATTCTTGCGCGGCCTGTAACAGTTTCTCATCACCGGAGCCGCTGATCTTGTTCAGGTTGATGCTGGGTTTG
The DNA here is from genome assembly GCA_051008185.1 of Gammaproteobacteria bacterium. GTDB lineage: Bacteria > Pseudomonadota > Gammaproteobacteria > Eutrophobiales > Eutrophobiaceae > CAXMWX01. The sequence continues at coordinate 10,763 of JBPCXW010000127.1, read as the reverse complement.
TGGATCAGCTTGTTGCTGAGTGAGCGCGTCGCCTCCCGTAACACCAGTGTTGGATCATGACCTTGTTGCAGTTTCTGCAGGGCCAGTGTCAGCACCTGTTGCTGAATATCATCGGCCTGTTCGCGTATGGCCCGGATGGCGGCCACGGCTTGCAGGGAATTGATCCATTCCATGAATTCACTCACCTGGGTATCAATGATTGCCTCCGCTTCCAGCGCGGCTTGTCGGCGTAACAACAGGTTTTCATCCACCACATCTTTCAGATCATCAACCGTATAGAGATAAACATCTTCCAGTTCATCTGCTTCCGGTTCTATATCTCTGGGTACGGCAATGTCGGCAATGAACATTGGGCGGTGTTTGCGTTTTTTCAATGCGGTTTCAATTGCGCCCTTACCGAGTATCGGCAACGGGCTGGCGGTGCAGCTAATGATAATATCGGCTTCATCCAGATATTTGGGGATGTCATTCAGTGAAATGGCGACGGCGGCGTATCTGCCCGCCAGTTCCTGCGCGCGTTCCAGTGTGCGGTTGGCGATGATTATTTTTTCCAGACCGTTGTCATGTAAATGTCTGGCCGAGAGTTCAATCATCTCACCGCTGCCGACCAGCAAGGCCCGCGCCGCGCCCAGATCGCCGAATATCTGTTGCGCCAGCCGTACCGCGGCATAGGCAACCGATACCGGATGCCGACTGATGCCGGTGTCACTGCGGATCTGTTTGGCGACCCTGAATGAATATTGAAATAAACGTCCCAGCAATTTACCGATACTGCCGGTCCTGACGGCGATGTTGTAGGCTTGCTTTAGTTGTCCCAGCACTTGCGGCTCACCTACCAGCAATGAATCCAGGCCACTGGCGACTCGCAGTATGTGCTTCACGGCATCGTCATCCGGGTGGCGATAGATGAATTGCCTTAGCTCATCAGTCTGACAGCCGTGGAAATCGGAAAACCAGTGTAGCGGCCAGTCACTATTGGCCGCTTCCAGATCACAATAAATCTCGGTGCGGTTACAGGTGGAGAGGATCGCGGCCTCATTGACACTCTTGCCACTAGTCAGCTCAGTCAAGGCTTGTGGCAACACCTCACTGGAGATAGTAACCTTCTCCCGGATCTCCAGGGGGGCGGTTGAGTGATTCAGGCCGAGGGCTAATAAAGTCATGGTGGTAAAACTGCAAGTTTATATGTGCTGGAACCGGCCATTATATCAGCACATTGCCCTGATTCAGATACATATAAGATTACCCGGCATCGCTGCCCCCCACCAAAGCAGGCTTCGCCTCCTTTGGCTCCCCCTCAAGGGGGGAGCAGTTACCGGCAATGGCAAAGAAGGCTGGCGCTTTCTTTGTCTCTTCACGCCACGCGCCCATAGCTTCGTCTATCACCCCGAATAGCTCCCCCCTTGAGGGGGAGCCAGAGGCACAAGGGCGCCAGCCCGCAGTGGCTCAGGTGGGGGGTTGTGTTAGAATTCGGCATTATTGAATCAATCCGGTAGCATCGTAAAGCGATATGACTAAAACATTATCCCAACTTGCCCGCATATTGCCGCCAGTCGGGCTGACCCTGTTGCTCACCGCCTGCACCACAGTGCAAACCGAACGGCAACAGACACCGCCACCCCCGGTGGAGCGGGCTGAGATCGTGCGGGTTGAGCCGGTCAGGCCGAATCTGGAATTGACGGAAGACATGCTCTACAAATTGCTGGTGGCCGAGTTTGCCGGTTACCACGGCAAGACGGTCGTGTCGGTTGAAAATTATCTGGAACTGGCCCATGCCACTCAGGACCACAAGATAGCCGAGCGTGCCACGCGGATTGCCGTTTATGCCAGAGATGATGTCGCCGCCGCCGAGGCCGCCGGACTGTGGGTGAAACTGGACCCGCTCAACCCCGACCCGCATCAGATCCTGGCCGTGGTGGAACTGCGCCGGGGTAATACGCAGCAGGCACTGCAACATCTGCAAAGCATCCTTGATTACACCCGCGGTGAATTGAATCAGAAACTGTGGATGATCGCCAATATGCTGGGGCGGGAAAAGGATGTGGATATGGTGCTGAATGTGATGCAGGAACTGGTGGCGACACGCCACGGTTCGGCCGATGCGCTGTACGCCTTCGCCCATGTGGCGGCGCGTCTGGGCCAGCTGGAGCGGGCCGCGCAACTGTTTGCCGAAACGCTGGCCCTGGCCCCCGATAATGACAACGCCGCACTAAGTTATATCTCCGTGTTGCAACGTTCAGGCAAGGAGCAGGAGGCCGTGAGCTGGCTGGAGCAGGCGCTGGCGGATAGCGAGGAAAATGATTTCAGCCTGCGTCTTGCTTACGCCCGCTTACTGACGGTGGTCAAACGCTATGATGATGCCCGGCAACAGTTTGAGTTGCTGGCGCAACAGGCACCGGTTGATGTTGATGTTTTGTATGCGCTGGGACAACTGAATCTGCAATCCAACCGGCTTGACGAGGCGAAGGTTTATTTTGAGCGGCTGACAAAAACCGGCAGGCAAACGGATAGCGCAAATTATTTTCTGGGGCGCATCAGTGAAGAGCAACAGGATTATGTCGCCGCCGGCAGATGGTATCAGGGTGTACATAAAGGCGAGAATTATTTTGATGCGCGAGTCAGGTTGGCACTGTTACAGGCGAAGCTGGGTGAGTTAGAAAAGGCCCGACAGAGTCTGCGGCAAATCCAGACCGGGAGCGAGCGGCAGGTGGTGATACTCGCCCAGGCCGAGGCCGAATTATTTATAGAAGAAAAACGTTATGCGGAAGCACTGGATGTCTATGACAAGGCCTTGCTACACCGCTATGATGCTGATCTGCTTTACGCCAGGGCGATGGTGGCCGAGAAGATGGATCGGCTTGATATCCTGGAAGCCGATCTGCGCCGCGTCATTGAAAAAGATCCGGATCATGCCAGCGCGCTGAATGCGCTGGGTTACACCCTGGCGGATCGGACTACCCGCTATGATGAGGCCTACGATCTCATCAAGCGCGCGCTGGAACTCAGCCCCAACGATTTTTATATTCTGGATAGCATGGGCTGGGTTCTGTATCGCCTCGGCAGGCTGGATGAGTCCATCAGTCATCTGCGACAGGCAATGGCCCTGCGGCAGGACCCGGAGATAGCCGCACACCTCGGTGAAGTGCTGTGGGTCAAGGGTGAGAGAGAAGAGGCGATAGGGGTATGGGAGACGGCACTCAAGATCACCCCCGATGATGCTATCCTGCTGGATGTGATCAAACGCTTCCAGAACTGACAAGCTGCCGACAATTCCTTGCGCGCATTTCCCATCCCCAGCCATCGCATCGCCGTGCCGATCCTGTTGGCGATGTTGTCGGGTTGCACCGGTCTTGCGCCGCGCCAGCAGGCGGAGCAGTCCTGGGAGCAACATCAGGCGCAACTGCTGGAGCTGCATGACTGGACACTGCGGGCGCGCATCGGTCTGAAGCGGCAGGGGGAGGCCGCCAGTGCCACACTGGATTGGCGGCAACAGCAACAGGATTACCAGCTGTTACTGATCGCCCCGCTGGGCAAGGGAACGGTGGAGCTGTCCGCCCGTGACGGGGTGGTGAATCTGCGTACCAATGACAACCAATCGTTCAGCGCCGACAGCCCCGAGGCCTTGTTGCGGCAACACCTCGGCTGGCACCTGCCGGTGGATGGCCTGCCTTACTGGATCCGCGGCCTGCCGCAACCCGGTGCGCCGGTTGATGCGCTGATCCTTGACAAGCGGCAACGCCTGATACAGTTACAACAATCCGGTTGGGATATCAGCTACGGCGGCTATCGGCAGGTTGCTGATTATGTCCTGCCGGGCAAGGTGAGACTGGAACACAACGATATCCGGATCAAGCTCGCGGTGACAGAATGGACATTGGAAAATGATGACCGGCTACTGGCCCGCCCCCGCTAAGGTCAATCTGTTTTTGCATATAACCGGCAGGCGTGATGACGGTTATCACAACTTGCAGACGCTGTTTCAGTTCCTCACCCTGCACGACCGTATGTATTTCTCCCCCAACCGCGATGGTAGCCTGTCGCGACAGGGCAATTACCCCGAGGTGGCTGAACAGCAGGATCTGATCATCCGGGCGGCGCAGGCATTGCAGCAGGCGACCGGTTGCAGCCACGGCGCCGATATAAAGGTGGAGAAATTCCTGCCCACCGGTGGCGGCCTCGGCGGCGGCAGTTCCAATGCCGCGACCACCTTGCTGGCGCTGAACCTGCTGTGGGAGACGGGCCTGGGGCCGGCCGATCTGGCCGAAATCGGCCTGTCTCTGGGTGCCGATGTGCCGGTATTTGTGCATGGCCGTGCCGCCTGGGCTGAGGGCACGGGCGAGATCCTGCAGCCGACGGACGCCGTAGCCGAGTCGCCCTATCTGGTCATCTGGCCCGGCCTTGTGGTGCCGACCGCGCGGATTTTTTCTGATCCTGATTTGACACGCAATACACCTGCAATCACAATGCAGGACTTTCTCTCAGGCACAAGCCATAATGACTGTGAGCCGGTGGTACGCAAGGGCTATGCCGAGATTGACAGGGCCATGCGCTGGCTGGATGAGAGGGCGGTGGCGAGATTGACCGGCACCGGCGGCTGTATCTTCGCCGCTTTCCCGACCCCGGAGCAGGCGGAGGCGGTCAGGGCCGAATTGCCACCGGAGTGGAGCGGGTTTGTCACACAGGGGCTGAACCAGTCGCCCTTGCTGGAGAAAGTAAAGCGTTACGGGGCAGGCCGGATTGATGATGGGGCATAGCCAAGTTGGTAAGGCACAGGGTTTTGATCCCTGCATTCCCAGGTTCGAGTCCTGGTGCCCCAGCCATTTATATTCAGAATCGGAAGACTTATGTCACTAACTAACCTTGTTCTGTTCAGCGGCACCGCTAATCCGCGATTGACGACGGATGTCGCGGGCTATTTGAATCTGCCGATAGGCAAGATCAATGTCGGGCGTTTCAGTGACGGGGAAGTCATGGTGGAGATCGCTGAAAATGTCAGGGGCCGGGATGCGTTTATTTTGCAATCCCTGTGCACGCCGACCAATGACAACCTGATGGAATTGCTGGTCATGGCCGATGCGTTGAGGCGGGCCTCTACGGCGCGCATCACTGCGGTCGTGCCCTATATGGGTTATGCCCGTCAGGATCGGCGGCCGCGCTCGGCACGGGTGCCGATTAGCGCCAAGGTGCTTGCCGATATGATTGGTGCCGTTGGTATTGATCGTGTATTGACTGTGGATTTGCACGCCGATCAAATCCAGGGGTTTTTTGATATGCCGCTGGATAATGTTTATGCTTCACCGGTGTTGCTGGGTGATATATGGAAACACAAGTATGAGAACCAGCTTGTGGTGTCGCCCGATGTCGGCGGTGTGGTCAGGGCGAGGGCGATTGCGAAACGTCTGGATGATACGGATCTGGCGATTATTGATAAACGCCGGGCCAACCCGAATGAATCCGAGGTGATGAACATCATAGGGGATGTAACAGACAGAACCTGTGTCATCGTGGATGATCTGGTGGATACGGCGGGCACACTCTGCAACGCCGCGGCCGCACTGAAGGAATACGGCGCCAACAAGGTTGTGGCGTATTGCACCCATCCGGTGCTGTCGGGTGAGGCGATTGAAAATATCACCGGCTCAACACTGGATGAGCTGGTGGTAACGGACACGATTCCGTTGCGCGAGGATGCGGCCGAATGTGGCAGTATCAGGCAGCTAAGTGTTGCCGCTATGCTGGCCGAGAGTATCAGGCGTATCGCCGAGGGCGAGTCGCTGAGTTCAATGTTTGTTGATTGAGATGTTTGTTGTTTGAGATGTATCACACTTCCGTCTGGTCGCGGTCGGGAGGTTTTTCTAACTTTATAAAGAGAGGAGTAGTTTAATGGAACAATTTACACTAAGTGCTGAATCGCGTTCAGATGCAGGGAAAGGTGCGAGCCGCCGCCTGCGTAAAACCGGTAAAGTACCCGGCGTTGTTTATGGGGCCAAGAAAGATGCAGTGCCGATAACGCTGAATCATAACGAGGTTATCCACCAACTGGAAAACGAGGCCTTTTATTCTCGTGTCCTGACACTCAATGTGGCAGGGCAGAGTGAGCAAGTAGTATTGAAGGACTTGCAACGTCATCCGTTCAAACCTGCGGTGCTACACATTGATTTTCTGCGGATTGATGAACAAGCAAAGCTCACCATGCGTGTGCCTTTGCATTTCATCAACGAGGAACAGTGTGTCGGTGTCAAACAGGCCGGCGGTGTTATCAGCCATATTATGACGGAGCTGGAAATCAACTGTCTGCCGAAGGATTTGCCCGAGTTTATTGAGGTTGATGTGTTGGAGATGAATCTCGGTGACACCATTCAAATGTCTGATCTGCAATTGCCGGAAGGCGTTGAAATTCATGCCCTGACCCATGGCGGTGATGTCACCCTGCCCGTGGTGTCCGTGAATCTGCCGCGCGTGATAGAGGAAGAAGAGGAAGTGGAGGCTGAAGAAGCTGCCGCCGAGGAAGGAGCCGAGACAGATGCAGAGGCTACCCCGGAGCAGGAGCAGGACAAAGATAAGGACAAGGACAAGTAGCGGCTATGTTGCACGGGTTGTAAGTGCCAGCTGCAATCAAACTGATCGCGGGTCTGGGTAATCCGGGTACCGATCACGCCGACACCCGGCATAACGCCGGTTTCTGGTTTGCCGATCAACTTGTCGACCGTATCCATGCCGGTTTCTCCAACGAGAAGAAACTGTTCTGTGAGCTGGCCCGGATACGGGAAGACGGGCATGACTTGCGGGTGATCAAGCCGCAAACCTGGATGAATGAAAGTGGCCGGGCGGTGCAGGCGGTTGCGGACTACTACGATATTGACTGCAAGCAAATCCTGGTGGTGCATGATGAGATTGATCTGCCGACCGGGACGATCCGGCTAAAGCAGGGCGGTGGTCACGGTGGTAACAATGGGCTGCGTAGTATCAGCCAGTGTCTGACTGACAACGGCTATTACCGTTTGCGTATCGGTATCGATCATCCGGGTAGCAAGGAGCAGGTTACCCCGTATGTCCTGAGTCGCCCGGGCAAGCAGGACAAGGCACTGATAGAGGCGGCAATACAGCGCGGTCTGGATGTGTTGCCGTTGATCCTGAATGGCGAGCTGGAAAAGGCGATGCAGACCTTGCATACACCGACAGAGCAAGTGGGGATGTAATGGGTTTCAAATGCGGCATAGTCGGTTTGCCCAATGTTGGCAAATCCACCTTGTTCAACGCCTTGACCAATTCCGGTATCAGCGCGGAGAACTATCCTTTTTGTACCATTGAGCCGAATGTGGGTGTCGTCCCCGTACCCGATCCCAGATTGCAGCAGATTGCGGCCTTGGTCAAACCTGAAAAGATCGTACCGGCGCATATGGAGTTTGTTGATATCGCTGGTCTGGTTGAGGGTGCTTCCAAAGGCGAGGGTCTCGGCAATCAATTTCTGGCACATATACGCGAGACTCAGGCCATCGCACAGGTTGTGCGTTGTTTTGAAGACGAGAATATCACGCATGTCAATGGCCGCATTGATCCCATTGCCGATCTGGAGATAATCAATACCGAACTGTGTCTGGCCGATCAGGAAACCCTGGAAAAGGCCGTGAGCAAGGCCGCCAAACAGTCAAAAAGTGGCGACAAGGAGGCAAAGGCCAGACAGGTCTTGTGTGAGAAAGTGGCAGGGCACATTGATACCGGCAGCCCGGTGCGAGCGATGTCGCTACAAGCAGAAGAACAGGCGGCACTGAAAGACCTGCATCTGCTAACGGCCAAACCCAATTTATACATCGCCAATGTTGATGAAGCGGGCGTGGAAAATAATCCCTGGCTGGAAAAGTTGCAACAATACGCGGCGGCGGAAGGCTCTCAGGTGTTGAGCGTTTGTGCCGCCATAGAGTCCGAGATCGCCGAGCTGGACGAGGCGGATAAACAGGAGTTCCTCGCCGGTCTGGGATTACAGGAACCCGGTTTGAACCGCATCATCCGCGCCGGTTATGAATTGCTGAATTTGCATACCTATTTCACCGCCGGGCCTAAAGAGGCCAGGGCCTGGACCATAAAACAGGGGGCCACGGCACCGCAGGCCGCCGGTGTCATTCATACGGATTTTGCAAAAGGTTTTATTCGTGCGGAGGTGATCGCGTTCGCCGATTACATTCAGCACAACGGAGAACAAGGTGCCAGAGATGCCGGCAAATGGCATCTGGAAGGCAAGGAATACATCGTCGCCGACGGGGATGTGATGTTGTTCAGGTTTAATGTATAGCGCGGGGCATACTCCTGATGGCGACAGTCAACGATGAATTGAAAGAGGCTTATCGGGCGACAGACTACAATGTGCATGAGCCGTGGTCTCTAACCCTGAAAATAGGTGAGCCAAGCCCGGACCTGAAGCGTTTGTATCACGCGAAGGGAGTTTGTTCGGCGGCATTTCTGACGGCGTATAATCCTCATAGTCAATGCGTCGGGCCAGATGAAAACGAAGCCGCGCAACAAGCGTTGCAGCACTGTCTGCAAGAATCGGGGCTTGAATTTTGTCAGGGTAGCGGGGATGCCGTATCCGGTGAATGGCGAGAGCCGAGCTTTTTGGTACTCGGTATCACCCGTGAGGAGGCCTTGCGTCTGGGCAGGGAATTCGGACAAAACGCCGTTGTCTGGGTTGAGCGGGATGGGATACCCGAACTTGTCCGGCCACTATGAAAACCCGGAGAATTTTATTACACCTTGCGGTAATCAGGTTATAATGGCCGCAATTTCAACATGTTCGTAACCCCAGATGACCTCCAGACAAACCGATAACGTTACCTATCTGCATCAAGAACCGGTTATTTATCCGCGCGAGGCGCACTGCATATCACGCAAGAATATCAGTGAGGCGGCGTTGAATATCCTGTATCGCCTGAATAAAGCAGGTTTTGATGCCTATCTGGTCGGCGGCAGTGTGCGGGATCTGTTGTTGGGCAGGGAGCCCAAGGATTTTGATGTGGCGACCGATGCCACCCCGGAGCAGATCAATGAACTGTTCAGGAGCAGCCGCCTGATTGGCAAGCGTTTCCGTCTGGCCCATGTGCGTTACGGCGGTGAGATTATTGAGGTTTCAACTTTCCGCGCCCCGCATCGTATGTCAGACGATGGCCATTCTGTTGATGGCCGCATCATCAGGGATAATGTCTATGGCAGTATTGACGAAGATGTATGGCGGCGTGATTTCACAGTCAATGCCCTGTTCTACAGTATTCGCGACTACTCCGTAGTGGATTATGTTAATGGCATGGGTGACATCAAATCGGGGCACATCAGGTTAATCGGCGATCCCGAGCAACGTTTTACCGAAGACCCGGTGCGTCTGTTGCGGGCGATACGTTTTGCCACCAAGCTGGGTTTCGTCATGGATGACGATGTGAAGCAACACATCCACCGGCTGGCGCCGTTATTGACGGAGATGCCGGCGGCACGTTTGTTTGAAGAGTGTTTGAAGATGTTCACGGGCGGTTGCGCCTTGCAAACCTTTGAACAATTACGGCACTATAATTTGTTTGCCAGTTTGTTCCCTCAGACCGAGGAGGCATTGGCAGAGGAAGAAGGCGGGTTTCCGCACACTCTGGTTTATCACGCGCTGGACAATACCGATAAACGTTTGGCGGAAGATAAATCCGTTACCCCCGGATTTTTATTGGCCGCCTTGCTGTGGTTGCCAGTGGAGCGTCTGTGCAGGGAGTATATGGAGCAAGGGCAGTCGCAACACGATGCACTGACGCTGGCCGGCGATGTGGTGATCTCCAAACAAACCCGTAGCACGGCGATGCCCCGGCGGTTCACCCATATCGCGCGCGACATCTGGCAGTTGCAACCCAGATTGTTGCGCAAGACCAATCGTCGGCCGATGCGTTTGCTTGAGCATCCCAGATTCAGGGCGGCCTACGATTTTCTGCTGTTACGAGCCCAGTCCGGCGATGATGTTCAGGAGATGGCAGACTGGTGGACACGCTTTCAGGAACAGAACCCGGTGCCGGAAAACAGGCGCCCGCGAACTTCCCGCCCGCGCCGCGGCAGATCCAGATCAAGAAACCGCAAGCAAGGTTGAGCAATGGCAAACTGTTATGTCGGTCTGGGCAGTAATCTGGGCGACCCGATCCAGCATATCAAAAGCGCCCTGGTTGATTTGCAAGCACTCCCGCAAACCCGTTTGCAACGGTATTCTTCACTTTACAGAAGCGAACCCGTAGGGCCGGTGGCGCAGGCTGATTTTATCAATGCGGTGGCCTTGCTGGATTCACAACTTAGCCCCGATAGCCTGCTGGCCGGTTTGCAACAGATTGAAGATCAACACCAGCGGGTGCGGACGGGGGAGCGTTGGGGGCCGCGCACTCTGGATCTGGATCTGTTGTTGTATGATGAGTTGCAAATAGCAAAGCGTCATCTCAGTGTGCCGCACAAGGAAATTCCCGGGCGGGCGTTCGTGCTGGTGCCGTTGCTGGAACTGGATGCGGAATTGGACATACCCGGTCAGGGTCGGGCGGCCACACTGTTGCAAGCACTGGATCAAACCGTCGTCAGCAGGTTGGACAATGAATAATACACCCGAGTTTATTGTTGTGGAAGGCCCGATAGGTGTCGGCAAGACTACTCTGGCAAAGAGGCTTGCCGACAGTTTTGATGTGCAACTGATGCTGGAGGATGCCGCCACCAATCCGTTTTTGCCCCGCTTTTACGAAAACCCTGAAGCAGCGGCCCTGGCC
>JBPCXW010000126.1:0-23730 GCA_051008185.1 Gammaproteobacteria bacterium | reverse complement strand
ATCCTGTGGTCGTTGAGGCCATGCACCGGCAGGCGCAGTTGTTGAATGTCCATACCCGTTATCTGCATGAGCTGGTGCTGGAATATGTGCAACGTCTTACCCGGTTGCATGCCGACAGCTTGAGTATGGGTTGTATCGTCTGTTCCGGCACCGAGGCCAATGAGTTGGCCTTGCGCATGGCCCGCCATGTGACCGGTGCTGAAGGGATTATCTGTACCGATGCCACCTATCACGGCAATTCTGCCGCCGTGGATGAACTGGCAACCCTGTTTCACGATGGCAGCTCGCCCGCCGGACGGGTCAAGGCCGTTCCTTATCCACAAACCTACAGACCGCTTACCGATGCCGAGGGTGCAGCCCTTGGGCAGGCCTATGCCGATACCGTCAAGCAGGCCATAGCGGAGTTCGCCGAGGAGGGGATCAAACTTGCCGGCATCCTGTTCTGCCCAATCTTTGCCAACGAAGGCCTGCCGCAGGTGCCGCCCGGCTATATGCAACTGGCTGTGCAGTCTGTGCGCGAGGCCGGTGGCCTGTATATCGCAGACGAGGTGCAGGCGGGTTTCGCCCGTACCGGTAGCCACCTGTGGGGCTACCAGATAGACGGGGTAGTGCCCGATATAGTCACCATGGGGAAACCCATGGGTAACGGTCATCCTCTGGCGGGACTGGTGTGTCGGGCTGACATCTTGAATGAGTTCCGTGATGTAAATATGTATTTCAATACCTTCGGCGGTAACCCGGTGCAATGCGCCGTGGGCATGGCCGTACTGGATGTAATAGAACAGGAGGGACTGCAGGACAATGCCCTGCAAGTGGGTGAATACACCAGACAGGGATTACAGGCGTTACAGGATAGATACGAGATCATCGGCGATGTGCGCGGCCACGGTTTGTTTCTGGCGGCTGAGCTGGTGCTGGATCGGGCGGCCAAAACGCCGGCAAGCACCGAGGCGAAGCAGGTAATCAACCAGATGAAAGACAAGGGCGTATTGATAAGCCGAATCGGCGTGTATGACAATGTACTCAAGATGCGGCCGCCGCTATGCTTCTCCAGAGAGAATGCCGATCAACTGCTCGCCACTCTGGATGAGGTACTCGCGCAGATATAACCAACCTCATGTCGACAGATTTTTACAACTTGACACCGGAGCAACAGGGCGAGGTCATGCAGCAGTTTGCCGCTGATGCAATCAGGCCCTGGGGCAGGGAGATCCAATCCTTGCAGCTGATCAAGATGCGCGAGAACGCAGTATTCAAACTCACCACGACGGAGCAAGAACACTACGCCTTGCGTATCCATCGTTACGGTTATCACAGTGACACCGCCCTGCGTTCGGAGATACAGTGGACACGGGCCTTGTCACAGGCCGGTGTCAGTGTGCCGACACTTGTCCCCACCGTTGCGGGTGACCATTTTACCGTAGTTGAATCTCCCCATTTACCGGAGCCGAGACAGATTGATCTGTATGCATGGATAGATGGCGAACCGCTCGGCAGTGTTGAAGCGGGTCTTTGCGACGCGGCCGAGGCCGAGCAAGTCTTCCATACAGTAGGCAGACTGGCGGCACAGGTGCATAATCAGGCCACCAACTGGGCCTTGCCGGATGGTTTTGAACGTCATGCCTGGGATGTGGCCGGCCTGACGGGGGCACAACCGTTTTGGGGGCGGTTCTGGGAATTGCAGGCCCTGAATAAGGCACAGCGGCAGTTGCTACTCAAGGCACGGGATCAGGTAGCCGCCGATCTCACTGCCTACGGCAAGCCCGCACAGACCTACAGTTTAATCCACGCCGACTTGACTCCTGAAAACATCATGCTGGCAGGGGATGAACTGACACTCATTGACTTTGATGATGCCGGTTTTGGCTGGCATCAGTTCGAACTTGTCACGGCCCTGTTCTTCCTGCGAGGGCAAAACTATTTTGCGGCGGCCTCGGCGGCCCTGATCGCCGGTTACCGTACCGAGCGGGAACTGTCCGAACAAACCCTGACGACCTTGCCCATGTTCTATGTGGCGCGTGCCTTTACCTATCTCGGTTGGGTACACACCCGCCATGAGACGGAAACCGCCCGCGAACTAACACCCATGCTGGTGGAAACAGCCTGTGAGTTGGTTGAGGAGTATCTGGATGCAGCATAAACCCGCCTGGATGAATCAGGGAGCGTCCGGCTGCTTGTCGGGCATGGCATCGGCAAAAGCGGGTAACGACAGTAACTGTTCATCTATCCCGCACAGTCTGGGGTAGGGCGAGAGATCGACGGCAAAACGGCGGGCGTTATACATCTGCGGTGCCAGACAGATATCGGCAAGTGAGGGCCTGTTGCCGAAACAGAATGGTGCGTTCGCATTATCCGGCCTGACCAGTTGTTCCAGCACCTGCAAACCCTGCACAACCCAATGCCGATACCAGTCATCCACTGCATCCTGATCATGCCGCAAGTGGTGTTTCAGATAGTTGAGCACGCGCAGATTGTCCAGGGGATGAATGTCGCAGGCAATGATTTGCGCGGCAGACTGTATCCTCGCCGTCTCCAGCGCGTCCCCGCCATACACAGAGGGCTCCGGGTATTGCGTCTCAAGATAGTGAATGATACTCAGGGACTGGGTGATAACAGTATCATCCGCTTGTAGCACCGGCACGAATTGTTGTGGATTGATGGCGGCAAATTCATCCGCCTGGTGGGCGGCGTTTTTCAAATCAATACAAATATGCTCATACTTGATTTGTTTCAGATTGAGGGCAATCCTGACACGACAGGATGCGGAACTGCGATAATACGTATAAAGTTTCATGGATGTCCCCCGGTTGTTTGCAGGATTTTTTTCTCAGCACCCCGGCACTTGCACCAGCCGCCATCCTGTTCCTCACTGATGCCGTCTTCCTGTAACTTGATCAACCCGGCCAGCAGGGAGCGTGATGCAAGCCGATGCGTCTGTGCAGGTATATCACTGTAGATCTGTGCAACCAGCTCCGACAGTGATTGGGGTTTGTCTGTCAGGGCGTCAATAACAAGCTGCTCCCGGTCTTGCCGATGCCGCAGGTATTCCCTGATAAGCACCGAACCCTCGCTATATACATGACCGTGGGCGGGGAACAGTGCCTTGATCCGGCGTTGTGCCAGTATGTGCAGGCTGTCCAGATAAGTCCGCATGTGTCCCTCGGGCGGGTCAATGACGATAGTGGAGATGGTTGATAACATATCACCCACAATGGCGGCGTGATAGCGGTTTTCAATAAAACAGAAATGATCCACCGCATGGCCCGGCGTATAGACGGCCTCAAGCTGCCAGCCGCTACTGCCATCGGGTGCTTCACCCAGTGCGATCTTTTCCCCGTCCAGCAAGGGCTTGCCCGGTATAAAGCCGGGTTGAATGCGGCCATAGGTTTCAGGATGGGCGCGCACGGGTAGTTGATAACGTTGACTGACGACATTGACCGCCCCGACATGATCCGGGTGGTGATGGGTCAACAGGATTGCGATGAGTTGCTTGCCTTGTGCCTTATAGTCATCCAGTTGTTGAAACAGTTTCTGTTGCTCCCCGGCATCAGGCGTGGCCGGATCGATAATGTATAGTTGTTTGTTACCCGTGATCAGGGTATTGGTCGTGGTGGCCGGTGGTATGGTGGGCGTTTGCAAGGGGGCGAGAAAAATACCGGGTGAGAAATAAGCCGGGTGCAGGCGCCCCTGTTCAAAGTTGCGTGCGGCCTCGGCCGCCAACTTGATAAACTTGGCCATATCGTTGTCTCGCATCAGTCTGAGCAGAAACAACACCGGCGGCGAGATGACCATGTCGCCGGCCTCCCAGCGTTTGATGGCCTCGGCAGGGAGAAAAAAGTCACCTGCATCCAACTCACCGGGGATGACCTCCGGTGTGGCTGCCTGTGGCATTTGTATATGCAGGAAACGGGTTTTAAAACGCAATCTGGAAATGGGGGGAGTGGTGATTTCGCATACATCGGTGAACCCGAGTGTGTCGGGCTCAAGGGTGGCGGCGATGGCGGGCCATGCCCCGCTATTGTTGTCGTTCAGCAATTCCTGTCGCAGCCGCTCCGTGTCGGCCTCGCCGTCGGCCAGAAAAACACCGGTTTCTTCCAGTATTTCCCGTACCGCGCACACTACAAAGGCGGCATACCCTGAGTCCGCGTAGGTCTGATCAAGCTCATCCACCTTGCCACCGGGAAACGCCCATTGACCGGCAAAGGCCTCAAGCTTGAGCGAACGCTTGACCAGATACACCTCGCGCCGCGGGTCCTGACCGCGGGTAAGAATGACAGCACTGGCAAGACGGGGTTGGCTCATCGGCCCATGATAGCACCGCGAGCCGTCGGCTACACGGATTATGTTTTTACATGAAAGGCCTTGCTGATGATCTGCCAGCGATCATCAACCTTCGCCAGATGAAAAAAATCAGTAAAGCTCATCCCCAGATAGTTTTCTTCATCCAGACGCGCTGATGCTACTTCACCGGCAACAGTAACCTCGCTGATTTGGTAACTGTAATCTGCAGACGGTGCCGGACTGTTGCTGACGATATCAAAAAAAGGTTGCAAATCGCCCATAAGCCAGGCTCCCTGCATATAACCTGATAACAGGGCATTGGGATGAAAGACAGCCTGCAAGCGCTCAACGCTACCTGCCTGACAGGCGGCCACATACTCTTCTACGACTTGGGTAACGGCTTTTGTGGACATGTTCAGTTCTCCTGTAGTGGGTTAAGAAATGTATTACTGCTTCACCGGACCAGTCATGGTTGTTGTATGGCTTGCACCAGAGGTTCCACCTCCTTGATCACTGCATCCTGATGGGGTTGTAAATCCTGATACCCCATCTCGCATAAAAAAAGATCGAAAGGATCTTCAACACCGGTATCTATCCCTGACAGGGCTTCCATCACCGCCAGCCCGAAGAAAGGTATGGTAAAAGCATTATAGCCGCCTTCATGACACATCACCAATCTGCCGTTGCACACATCGGCGGCCACATCAAGCAGTTTTCGGGTAAGGGAGCGGTAACAACTGGAGGTGACCATTTGCCGCGCCAGCGGATCCTGCGCCCCGGCATCAAATCCCGACGGGACGATAATGAATTCGGGTTTATAGATTTGCAATGCGGGGATCACAATGCGGTCATAGACCGCCTCATAAGCACCGATACCGGAACCGGGGGGCAGGGGCACATTGATGTTGAAGCCTTCTCCCTTGCCTTCCCCGCGTTCATGGATATAACCGGAATCAGGCGGAAAGCAGTTGTGCTGATGGATGGAGATGGTGAGCGCGGCGGGCTCATCATAAAAGGCGGCCTGAGTGCCGTTGCCGTGATGCACATCCCAATCAACCAAGGCGATACGTTTCAGTCGTCGTGCCTCAAGCAGATGCCGACCGGCAATAGCCGCATTGCCGAAGATACAAAAGCCCATACCCATATCGGCCAGGGCATGGTGACCGGGCGGCCTGACCAGCGCATAGGCGTTGTCTGCCTTGCCGTCCAGTACCGCGTCCACTGCCTCAATGACGCCACCGGCGGACAGACGAGCGATCTCAAAACTGCCGCGACCCATAGGGGTAAGGGTGCCGGTTTCCGACAGATACAGATCATTTTGCGACTGGATTTTTTCGTAATATCCGGGGGTATGAACACGGCAGATTTCTTCCTTGCTCGCCGGTCGCGGCTCAATCGGCAGCAGTTGCTTCAGTAAACCGCTGACTTCAAGCAGGTTACGGATCCGGCGTTTGGTCTCCTGATGTTCCACATGCATATAAGGTTGAACAGGATCGCCGTAAGGCATGAAACCGGCAAAATTGCCGTTTTCATGCCACATATACAATTCGTGATAGACAAAACCGGTTGCCATGCCTTATTATTCTCCAGAGGTAGGTGGGGTGTGATTGTAGCATGGGCTTGCCCCGGAGCGAAATACAGGCGGTAGCGGCGGCAGGTTTTCGCACCGCACCATCAGCCTGTTGCAATACATCCTTGAAATGCGTAATCCGGGTGGTCTACAATCAAACACCAAGACACCGGGGGGTTCCCAGGCAGATTCAATATGAATAACAGACTCATATCAGGCATATCAAGCATAATTGTTTTATGCATGGCTTTTCAGGTACAGGCCGAGCTACCCGCAGATAAGATAGGTAATGTGGAGACCTTGCCCGCCGTTTACCCCGATAGCTGGGTATTCGTGCATGATGTATCGTTCATGCACATGAGCTCCGGCAAGTTCATCGTGATGGATATTGAGGGAGAGACGATGGAGGAGTATTACAAGGGGATTGTCAATTCATCCTATATCGGTTTTTTTGCCGTCGCGCGCAGCAAGCCCGAGTTCTATGTCATTGATAATTTTTATTCCCGCGGCCAGCGCGGGAAACTTAGCGAAGTCATCACCATTTATGACAAACGGACTTTGAGCCCCATTGATGAGGTTGTACTCAAGGAAGGGAAACGTGCCGAGATGATCCCCAGCAAATACGCCGCGCGTCTGATAGACAATGACAGCCTGTTATTGTTCTACAAGTTCAGCCCTGCCATGGCTATCGGCGTAATGGATACCGACAAACGCAAGATAGTAAATAATATCCCGCTACCTTCCTGTGCCGGGGTCTATCCCACGGGCACACGCGGGTTCAGTTCGCTCTGTAGCGATGGCTCCATGATATCCTATCAACTGGACAAAGACGGGCAGGTGAAAAGCACCGAGCGCGTTGCCGTTTTTTTCAGTGTGGATGACGATGCCCTGTTTGAAAAACCGGCACTTGTCGGGCAGGTGGCCTATTTCCCCACTTTCACCGGCAACATACAGGAGGTCGATTTATCCGCTACGGTGGCCAAACCGGGGAAGAAGTGGCCGCTCGCAAGTGCGGCGGAGCGCAAGGCCAACTGGCGCCCGGGCGGGGCCTGGCCGGCTGCGGCGACAGGCGACCGGATCTATGTGCTAATGCATGAGAACGGTTATGAGGGTAGCCACAAGGATCCGGGCAGTGAGATCTGGGTATATGACACAGTCAGTAAGAAACGTCAGCAACGCATTAAATTGCAATTACCTTCCATCGCGATGGACATTACCGCCGGCGACAAACCCATGATTGTATCAACTAATGTGGAGATGGCACTGGAAATCTATGATGCTATCAGCGGTAAGTACATACGCACCATTGATGATTTTTACCGTGCCGGTCCGTTACTGGTTTATGCCTCGCCCTGAGGCGGGTGTGGAGAAGACATGATGAAATGGTTAGATAAATTTACCGAGAACCTGTCCAGAGATGTGGCAAAGACCTCATCCCGCCGTAGCTTTCTGGGTAGTCTGGGTGCCCTGATGACGGGCGGCGCGCTGGTGCCGCTGTTGCCGGTTGCCAGAGCCGCCGATAATCAACAGCCCCCTCTCCCTGAGGCGGACCCGGGCGACCCCACCACCTGTGAGTATTGGCGCAACTGTGCCATTGATGGTTTTCTCTGTTCCTGTTGCGGTGGTTCGGTGAGCAGTTGTCCGCCGGGCACGGAGATGTCGCCCGTTACCTGGATAGGCACCTGTACCAACCCCGGTGACGGCAAGGATTACATCATTTCCTATAATGACTGTTGCGGCAAGGAATCCTGCGGCAACTGTTTTTGCAACCGTAACGAAGGTGACCGGCCGACTTATCGGCCCCATCTCGCGAACGATTACAACTGGTGCATCGGCACCGAAAGTTCGGCCTATCATTGCACAGTGACTATCATTCTGGGCATGGCGATCAAGTAGTATCCTGATGCGGCTACTGTTTGTTTTGCTGCTATTGTTGCCGGGCATCAAGGTCCCGGCCGAGCAGTACAACGCCGGACTCGCGCGGCAGAACTACATACTCAACTGTCAGGGCTGTCATCTGTCAGACGGCTCCGGTTCCAGAGGGGGGGCACCCCGGATGAATGGTTTCACCGGCAATTTTTTGCATGTACCGGGGGGGCGCGAGTATATTGTGCAGGTACCGGGTGTCGCCAGTGCAGCCATTTCCGATGCCGATCTGGCAGGGGTGATTAACTGGGTGCTGGTCAATTTCAGCAAGGAGCAACTGCCTGACAACTTCCAGCCATACACCGCCGCCGAGGTAGGTAGCTTACGCCGATCGGCGTTGATCAATGTTGAACAGGTGCGTTCGCAACTGATTAAGCAAATAGAACAGGTACTCGGAGTAAGGGAAGAACCGTAAGAACGGTTGATACACGAAGGGCGTTACGGTTTCGCTACCTGTGGTCAATTACCCGCTTGGCCTTGCCCTCGGAACGCGCGACGCCGCCTTCATCCAGCACATTGACCTTGGCAGATACACCGATGATCTCTTTGGTATGCTTGCTGAGCTGTTGTGCGGCCGCATCCCGTTTGCTGCTATCGGTGCCGGGTTTTAACTCAACGTGAATAATCATCTCGTCCAGATTGCCGTTGCGGCTGATCTCTATCTGGTAATGCGGTGCCAGCACCTCCATTTTCAGGATTTGTTCTTCAATCTGGGTGGGGAAGATATTGACCCCGCGGATGATCAGCATATCGTCGCTACGGCCGGTGATCTTGCCCATGCGCCGCATGGTTCTGGCACTACCCGGTAACAGGTGAGTGAGATCGCGGGTACGGTAACGCACAACCGGCAGCGCCTGTTTGGTCAGACTGGTAAATACCAACTCACCCTCTTCGCCATCAGCCAGTACCGCGCCCGTTTCCGGATCAATGATCTCGGGATAGAAATGATCTTCCCAGATGGTAGGGCCATCCTTGCTTTCCACACATTCCTGGGCTACACCGGGGCCCATCACTTCCGACAGGCCGTAGATATCAGTGGCATCAATCGCCAGCCGTTGTTCCAGATTGGCGCGCATGGAGTCGGTCCAGGGTTCGGCACCGAATATACCCACTCGCAAGCTCAGCTCGGTACAGTTCACGCCCTGCCGTTCCAACTCATCGGCAATACTGAGCATATAGGACGGGGTTACCATAATGATGTCAGGATCAAAATCCTGAATCAGTTGTGCCTGCTTTTGCGTCTGCCCGCCGGACATCGGGATCACGGTACAACCGAGGTATTCGCCGCCATAATGGGCACCCAACCCGCCGGTGAACAGGCCATAGCCGTAAGCGACATGCACCTTGTCTTTATGAGTGCCGCCAGCGGCGCGGATGGAGCGGGCTACCACCTGACTCCAGATCTCAATATCCTGCCGGGTATAGGCGACCACGGTAGGTTTGCCCGTAGTGCCGCTGGAGGCGTGGATGCGCACCACCTCCGTCATCGGTACGGCGAACATCGCAAACGGGTAGTTGGCGCGCAGATCCTGTTTGGTCGTGAACGGAAATTTGGCCAGATCGGCCAGACTTTTCAACTCATCAGGGTGCACACCCCTGGCATCAAACGCCTTTTTGTAATGGGCGATATTATCGTAGGCATGGTGCAGGCTCCATTGCATGCGCCGCAGTTGCAGGTCTTGCAGTTCATCTGTGCTACAGGTTTCCACCGGTTCCAGACCGTCATGCTGACCAACTGTGTTCATACGAGGTTCCTCCCGAAAAAAAGTAATACAAAAAATCGCATTTTGCAGGTAATTCTGTATCATATCAACCTGTCGCCAATCAGACCAGCGGAGTTTTTATCTTGCAAATCCAAAGTTACATAGCGGGCCAATGGCTACCGGCGGGTAGTGATGCCGTGGCGGTGTGCCATGCGGTTAACGGTGAGCATATCGGCGAGGTATCCAGCACCGGTGCCGATTTTGCGGAGCTATTGGCCTATGCACGGCAGCGGGGTGGCCCGGCGTTACGCAAACTGACCTTCCATGAACGGGCGCAGGCACTGAAGGCGCTGGCGACTTATCTGCTGGAGCGCAAGGAACGTTACTACACTATCTCCGCTTGCACCGGTGCCACGCACGGCGACAGTTGGATTGATATAGAAGGCGGTATCGGCACCTTATTCGCCTATAGCAGTCTGGTGCGGCGGGAATTTCCCAATGACACCCTGTTGGTGGAAGGGGAGGTGGAACGCCTGTCCCGGCAGGGGACGTTTCTGGGGCGTCATGTACTGGTGCCCAGAGAAGGAGTGGCGGTACACATCAATGCATTCAACTTTCCCTGCTGGGGCATGCTGGAAAAAATCGCCCCCAGTCTTTGCGCCGGTATGCCGGTGGTGGTCAAGCCGGCGACGGTGTCTGCTTATCTGACCGCCGCCATAGTGGAGGACATCATTGCCAGCAAGCTGTTGCCGGAGGGCAGTTTGCAGTTGATCTGTGGCAGTGTCGGCGATCTGTTTGAACACCTCACGGAGCAGGATGTCGTGACCTTTACCGGCTCCGCCCATACGGGCAGAAAGCTCAAGACCCACAAGAAC
This sequence comes from Gammaproteobacteria bacterium, assembly GCA_051008185.1. GTDB lineage: Bacteria > Pseudomonadota > Gammaproteobacteria > Eutrophobiales > Eutrophobiaceae > CAXMWX01. The sequence continues at coordinate 13,375 of JBPCXW010000126.1, read as the reverse complement.
ATCATTGAAAACGCCGTGCCGTTCAATATGGAGGCCGATTCACTTAACTGCTGCATACTGGCCGAGAGTGTGACACCGGGCTCCGCCGAGTTTGATCTGTTTATTCGTGAAGTGGTACGGGAAATGACCATCAAGGCCGGACAGAAATGTACCGCGATACGCCGGGCGATCATCCCTGCCGATAGAGTAGAAGCCGTAGCGGCGGAGTTGAGTCAGAGGCTGGACAAGGTGGTATTGGGCGACCCCGCCGTGGAGAGTGTAAAGATGGGCCCGCTGGTGGGCAAACAACAGCGGCAGGATGTATCGGATGCACTGCAACGGTTGCAGTCCGGTAGCGAACTCATCTACGGCGGCGGCAGTGAGTTCGCGGTAACCGGTGCCGACAGGGAGCAGGGGGCGTTTTTCCCCGCTACCCTGTTGTATTGTGCCAGCCCCCTGAGCACCACCGAGCCGCATGACGTGGAGGCCTTCGGCCCCGTGAGCACCCTGTTGCCCTATACCGGCATGGATGAAGCGATTGCCCTGGCAAAGCTGGGGCGCGGCAGTCTGGTCGGTTCCATCTTTACCGCGAATGACGACGAGGCCGGAGCCCTGGTCGCGGGTACTGCCTGCATGCACGGACGGATGCTGGTAATCAACGCTGATTGTGCCGCGGAATCCACCGGCCACGGCTCACCCCTGCCGTTGCTGGTGCATGGTGGCCCGGGCCGGGCCGGCGGCGGTGAAGAACTGGGAGGGGCACGGGCGATAAAGCATTATATGCAACGTACCGCCTTGCAGGGATCACCGACTACCCTCATGCATATTACCGGAGAATATCATCCCGGTGCGCAACCCGTCACTGATGTCGTGCATCCTTTTCGCAAGACCTTTGATCATTTGCAGATAGGTGAAACCTACACTACTCATCGCCGCACCGTGACTGAGGCGGATATCGTTAACTTCGGTTGTGTGAGCGGCGATCATTTCTATGCTCATTTTGATGAAACTGCGGCCGCGGATTCCCTGTTCGGCAAACGCGTGGCCCACGGTTATTTTCTTGTCTCGGCTGCGGCCGGCATGTTTGTTGACCCCGCACCGGGGCCGGTACTGGCCAACTACGGCCTGGAGAATCTGCGCTTCATTGAACCGGTGGGGATTGGCGATACCATACAGGTCAGGTTGGTGGTAAAACAAAAAATCAGGAAAGATAAACGCCCGGATGAAACACGGGCCACCGGAGTAGTAAAATGGGCTGTGGAGATCAGCAACCAGAATGGAGACACGGTGGCACTGTATGATATATTAACTCTGGTTGAACGTGAGCAGTAGTCTGCAAGGTGATGAACTGGCACGTGCCTGTGCCGAGGCTATGTATAGCCGGGATACGGCTGCGCGGGATCTGGGTATCGTGATTGATGAGACAGGTGAGGGCTTTGCCCGGTTGAGCATGACGATCACGGCCGCCATGTTGAATGGTCATGCTATATGTCACGGCGGTATGATCTTTGCCTTGGCCGATACGGCATTCGCCTACGCCTGCAACAGTCGCAACAAGGTGACAGTGGCGCAACAATGCACGATTGAGTTCAAACGGCCCGGCAGGGAACACGACCGCCTGACCGCCAGTGCCGAGCAGCAATCACAGAACGGGCGTTACGGGCACTATCTGGTGACGGTTCGTTCACAGGATGATACGATTACTGCCATGTTTGAAGGTCGCTCCTGCGAGATAAAAGGCACCGTCCTTGATACCGGGGAGTAGTGTTTCAATAAAGCGGTATGATATTTAGGAGGATCGTAATGCTTTTGCATCGTTTCTTTGCAAATTTCATCAGCACCGGCAATCTGACCGTCACCGATGCCGGAGGGGTGGTGCGCAATTATGGCGACGGTAGCGGCAAGGCCATCCGCATTACCCTGCATAGTCGCAAAGCGGAGTGGCGGGTCATGCTCAACCCCAGGCTTGCGGCTGGTGAGCTCTACATGCAGGGCGAACTCAGCGTTGATGCGGGCAGTATCTACGAGTTTCTGTCTCTGGCGCTCAGGAACATCGGCAATCTGCACCGGCGGCCACTTTTCCGTTTGCTTGAGTGGCTGGCGGTGCCTTTGCGTCACCTCTACAGCTTCAACCCGATGGCCCGTGCCCGCAAGAATGTAGCGCACCACTACGATCTCTCAAGCACACTCTACGATCTCTTTCTGGACGAGGACAGACAATATTCCTGCGCTTATTTCCGCAACCCCGACGATACGCTGGAGCAGGCGCAACAGAACAAGTTGCAACACATCGCCGGCAAGTTGCTACTTAACAAACCCGGCCTCAGGGTACTTGACATCGGCTCCGGTTGGGGCGGCATGGGCCTGTTCCTTGCCCGGCAGTATGGCTGCGAGGTTGATGGCATCACACTGTCCGAAGAACAGTGCAAGCTCTCAATAGAGCGGGCCAAAAACGCCGGATTATCCGCGCAGGTGACCTACCAACTGTGCGACTATCGGCAGCAGACAGGGCCATATAACCGCATCGTCTCGGTCGGCATGTTTGAGCATGTAGGCAGCGCCCACTATCGCGAGTTCTTTAGCAAGGTGCGCGAGTTGCTGACCGATGATGGCGTCATGTTGTTACACTCCATCGGTACGATGAAGCCGCCGAACAATACCAACCCATGGATTCGCAAGTACATCTTCCCCGGCGGCTATACACCCTCCCTGTCAGAGGTATTGCAGGCGGTGGAACACGAGGGCTTGTATGTCACCGACATTGAAATCTGGCGGCTACACTATGCCAAAACGCTTGCCAAATGGGCCGAGCGTTTCGCCGCCAACCGGGAACGGGTGCGAACACTATACGATGAGCGTTTCTGTCGTATGTGGGAGTTTTATCTGGCCATCTGTCAGGTTGCCTTTGAGGATCTGCAACAGATGGTCTTCCAGTTACAACTGTCAAAAGACCAGCGGGCCGTACCGCTAACCCGTGACTACATCACCGAGGCCTGGCAACAGTCCGGTGACGAGTCCTTGCAGCATCGCCGTGCGGCTGACTAAACCCGCCTGTGCTTCGTGTGTTACCATAATCCCCTGTAAATAACACCGGGGGTCACCATGCAGGACTTGTACGAAAAAATTCACGACGATGCCGAGTTTCATCAGCTGGAAAAAAAGCGCGGCAGGTTTAGCTGGTTGCTAGCGGCCATTATGTTTATCACCTATTTCAGTTTTATCCTGATCGTTGCATTCGCACCGCATATCTTTGCCCGACCGGTGTTCCCCGGACAGGTAATGACCTGGGGCATACCGGCGGGAGTGGCAGTAATTATGCTTGTTTTCCTGCTCACCGGCATCTATGTCTATCGGGCAAACAGCGAGTACGATCGCTTGATGCAAATCATCGTCAAGCACACCGCAGAAGGGAATCGTGTTGATGAGTAAGCCCGCGCTGTATTGCATTTTACCGCTATGGTTTTTTTCACAACCGAACCTCGCCGCAGAGGCGGCGCACCATGGCCCGAATTACACGGCGATTATTTTCTTCCTGTTATTTGTCTCCGCCACCTTGTGCATTACCTACTGGGCGGCACGCAAGACCCGCACAACCAAAGACTTTTACGCAGCCGGCGGCGGTATAAACGGCCTGCAAAACGGTTTGGCCATTGCCGGTGATTATATGTCTGCGGCCTCTTTCCTCGGCATCTCCGGTCTGGTGTTTGCCAGCGGCTTTGATGGCCTGATTTATTCCATCGGTTTTCTGGTGGGATGGCCGATCATTTTATTTCTGTTGGCCGAGCGGTTACGCAATCTGGGCAAATATACCTTCGCTGATGCCGTAAGTTACCGGCTACAGGCCCTGCCGATCCGCAGCCTTGCCGCCTGCGGCACGCTTACCGTCGTGCTGTTGTATCTCATCGCGCAGATGGTGGGGGCGGGGAAACTGATTCAACTCTTGTTCGGGCTTGATTATCACTATGCGGTGGTGTTCGTCGGCATCCTGATGATCCTGTATGTGACCTTCGGCGGTATGCTGGCGACGACCTGGGTACAGATCATCAAGGCCGTGCTGTTACTGCTGGGCGCGACCTTCATTGCCGTGGCCGTGATGTACAGTATGAACTTTTCCATACACGCCCTGTTTGATCAGGCAGTGGCCGTGCATGACAAGGGGATACAGATCATGGCACCGGGAGGATTGGTATCCGATCCCGTCTCGGCCATTTCGCTGGGTCTGGCACTGATGTTCGGCACCGCCGGATTACCGCATATCCTGATGCGATTTTTCACCGTCCCGAATGCCGGTGAGGCGCGCAAGTCGGTATTTTTTGCCACCGGCTTCATCGGTTATTTTTATATCCTGACCTTCATCATCGGCTTCGGCGCCATCGTGTTGCTAATGAACAACCCCCAATTTACCGACGCCGAAACCGGCACCATCATCGGCGGCAACAATATGGCGGCGGTGCATTTATCCAGAGCGGTCGGCGGCGAGGTGTTTTTGGGTTTCATCTCCGCAGTAGCGTTTGCGACCATACTGGCCGTTGTCTCCGGCCTGACCCTGTCAGGCGCCTCCGCCATATCACATGATCTGTATGCCAGCGTATTGCGTCACGGTGAGGCCAGGGAGACCGAAGAATTGCGGGTATCACGCATCTCCACTATCACTCTGGGCATCGCCGCCATCCTGCTGGGCATTCTTTTTGAGCAACAAAATGTCGCCTATATGGTCGGTCTCGCGTTCGCCATTGCCGCCAGCGTTAATTTCCCGCTCCTGTTTTTATCCATGTACTGGCGCAACCTGTCAACCCGCGGCGCCTTCATTGGCGGTGCGATGGGGCTGGCCACTGCGGTTATCTGCATGTTGCTGGGCCCGACTATCTGGGTGGATATATTGGGTAACGAACAGGCCATCTTCCCCTACAAACACCCGGCCCTGTTTTCCATGTCAGCCGCCTTCATCGGCATCATCGCCATATCCCTGCTGGACAAGAGCAAGCTCGCCGCAAAAGAAAGGGAAGTTTTCAAATACCAATACGTCCGCTCCCAAACCGGCCTCGGCGCGGAAGGGGCGGCTGGGTAACCCTTATTCCAGAGCGATTAGTTCGACCCCTTCATCAACCATATCGTTTACAGCAAAAAACACAGCCTTGACCGTGCCATCCCGGTTAGCGTTAATGGTGTGTTCCATTTTCATGGCCTCCAGGATTAGCAAGGGCTGACCCTGACTCACGGTTTGATTCTCTTCCACCATGATGGCGATAATCCTGCCCGGCATCGGGGCGTTGAGTTTGCCGCCGGAGTCTTCAGCAGCGATCACATCTTGATCCGCCCCCTGCTTCAGCTCATAACGCTTGCCGGCATAAAAGACGTTCAGTTGATTACCGTGTGCAACTATGTCAACGCAGGTCTGTATACCGGCGAATTCAGCCACAAGCATCGTAGTATTTTCCATGCCGGCCTCTGCCGTGCAGGTCTTGCCGTGCAGGCTGATTTCATAGCTGTCGCCGGTTTGCCGTATGCCGACCTCCTGTTCTCCGAAGGCACCGTGAAAACACAGGGTCTCCGCAGCGGGCAGGTTGAGTTGCCAGTTATTCCGCAGGCCCCAGGGAGAGCCGGGATCCACCGCGTCGGCGGCTTGCTCCGCGCGCGTCAGCAACAAGTACAAGGCGGCAACGGCGAATACCTGCTCCGGTATTGCCACCGTGTCGGCATATAGATCAGCCGCATGCTCGGCGATAAAATCAGTGCTGACGGCACCGGCCTGAAACGCAGGGTGTGCAATGATCCTGCCAATGAAATCCAGATTGTTGATCAGGCCGACAATTTGTGTCTGTTCAATAGCCTGTTGCATCCGGCGCAGGCAGGTCGCTCGATCCTGATCCCAGACGCTCAGCTTGGCAATCATCGGATCATAATGAACCGAAACACTGTCCCCCTGACGTACACCGGTATCTATACGCACATGGTTTGACTCAGCAGGGAAGCGCAGGTGTACCAGTTCCCCGGTGCAGGGCAGAAATTCATTGTCCGGGTCTTCAGCGTAAAGGCGTGCCTCCAGGGCATGGCCGGAGATGGTCAGATCCCGTTGTCGTAGCGGCAAGGGCTCGCCGGCGGCGATTCTGAATTGCCATTCCACCAGATCCTGAGCGGTAATCCATTCGGTAACAGGATGTTCCACCTGCAGGCGAGTATTCATCTCCATGAAATAAAACTCGCCCTCGGCATCGACGATAAATTCCACCGTCCCCGCGCCCTGATAATCAATGGCCTGTGCCGCCAGCAATGCCGTTTTCCCCATGGCCTTGCGGCGGGATTCCGGCATACCGGGTGCCGGTGCTTCTTCCAGAATCTTCTGATGCCGTCTTTGCACCGAGCAATCCCGTTCAAACAGGAATACCCCGTTACCCAGACTGTCACGAAACAGTTGTATCTCAATATGCCGGGGGTTGTTCAGGTAGCGCTCCAGTAGCACCTTGTCATCGCTAAAGGCGTTGTGCGCTTCACGTTTTACCGCTGCCAGCGCGGCCTGAAACTCATCCGCCTGTTGCACCAGACGCATCCCTTTACCACCGCCACCGGCAACGGCCTTGATTAGCAGGGGATAGCCGAGCTGAGTGGCTTGCTGTTGTAACAGATCGTGATCTTGATCCTCACCGTGATAACCCGGTAGCAACGGCACTGCGGCCTGTTGCATGATGGTCTTGGCAGCACTTTTCGATCCCATGGCCTCAATGGCCGCGGCAGGCGGGCCGATAAAGACGATACCACTATCTTTACAGGCATGGGCGAAGGCGGCATTTTCCGACAGGAAACCGTAACCGGGATGGATGGCCGCGGCCCCGCTGGCCTTGGCTGCGGCAATCAGTTTTTCTATTACCAGATAACTGTCCTGCGCGGCGGCGGGGCCGATTGCCACGGCCTCATCCGCCATCGCGACATGTAACGCGGCGGCATCCGCGGCGGAATAAACGGCAACAGTCTCAATACCCAGACGTTGCGCTGTCCTGATCACACGGCAGGCGATCTCGCCCCGGTTGGCAATGAGAATCTTGTTGAACAAACTATTGCTGCCAGTCCGGTTTTCTTTTTTCCAGAAAGGCCCGCAGTCCTTCCTTGCCATGCTCCGAGGCGCGTAGCTCGGCGATCATGCGGCTGGTATGCTGCCGCAATTCAGGGCTGACAGCTTGCCCCGTAACATCAAATACCAGTTGCTTGGCCGCTTTGACGGCGGCAGGGCTGTTACTCAGGATGCCGGTGACCAGTGTGTCAATATGTGCATCAATATCGTCAGCCGCGACAACTTCGGATACCAGGCCGATGGCCAGGGCCTGTTCGGCGTTAAACCGCTCTGCCGTCAGGAAATACCGGCGGGCATTTTTAGCCCCGATGTTACGGATGATATATGGACTGATGGTTGCCGGAGCCAAGCCGACCCTGACCTCACTGAAGGCAAAGTTGGCATCGTCAGCCGCTATCGCCAGGTCACAACAACTCAGCAGTCCGCAACCGCCACCCATGGCGGCACCATGTACCCTGGCGATGCTGGGGACAGGCAGGGTATCCAGCTTATGCAACAGCAGGGCCAGCGCCTCGGCATCACGCAGGTTGTCAGCCTCGGAGTAAGTAGCCGTACGCCGCATCCAGTCCAGATCAGCCCCGGCGCAAAAGTTTTTGCCGTTACCGCTCAGGATCATGACCCTGACATTCGCGTCCTGTGCGATCTCATCCAGCGCCTCGGTCATGTCAGCGATCAGGGCTGCGTCAAATGCGTTATGTTTATCCGCCCGGTCCAGCGTCAGATCAAGCACACCGCGCTCATCCATGCTGAGGCTCAGGTAATTTGTCTTCATGTCACATCCTGAACAATCCAAACCGGGTTGCCGCGGCAGGTGCATTGAGGCTGGCCGAGATACCAAGGCCCAGCACCATGCGAGTGTCTTTGGGATCAATCACGCCATCATCCCAGAGCCGGGCACTGGCATAATAAGGATGTCCCTGGGCCTCATACTGTTGTCGAATCGGTGCCATGAATTGTTGCCGCTCCGCCTCGGACCAGTCCTTGCCTTTGGCTTGCAGGTTATCCTGCTTGACCTGCGCCAGCACATTAGCCGCTTGTTCGCCCCCCATCACCGAGATGCGCGCATTGGGCCACATCCACAGCAAGCGAGGATTATATGCACGCCCGCACATACTGTAGTTACCAGCACCAAAACTGCCGCCGATGATGACGGTGAACTTGGGCACCCGGGTGGTGGCCACCGCCGTCACCATCTTGGCGCCATCCTTGGCGATGCCGCCCGCCTCGTATTTTTGTCCAACCATGAAACCGGTAATGTTTTGCAGGAACACCAGTGGCAAGCCGCGCTGGCTACACAACTCAATGAAATGCGTGCCCTTCAGGGCGGACTCGGAAAACAGGATGCCGTTGTTGGCAACAATGCCGACGGGATAACCGAAGATATGGGCAAAACCACACACCAGAGTAGTGCCGTAGAGTTGTTTGAATTCAGCGAACTCGCTGTCATCTACGATACGGGCAATGACCTCCCGCACATCAAACGGTTTTTTGGGATCTGCGGGAATGACACCGTGGAGTTCGGCACTGTCATAGCGGGGCTCCCGGTATGGCCGGGTTGCGAGCCCGTGCGTTTTGCTCTTGCCGAGAAAGCGGACGGCGGTACGCGCCAGTTGCAAGGCGTGTTGATCATCCCGAGCATAATGATCGGTGACGCCGGAGGTGCGTGAATGCACATCGGCACCGCCCAGGTCTTCGGCACTGACCACCTCGCCGGTTGCCGCCTTGACCAGCGGTGGCCCGCCAAGAAAAATCGTGCCCTGATCTTTCACGATGATACTCTCGTCGGACATGGCCGGCACATAAGCCCCACCGGCAGTGCAGGAGCCCATCACTACAGACAACTGGGCGATGCCTTTGGCAGACATGTTGGCCTGATTGTAGAAGATGCGACCGAAGTGTTCCCGGTCGGGAAAGACCTCATCCTGTTTCGGCAGGAAGGCACCGCCGGAATCCACCAGATAGATGCAGGGCAGGTGATTGGTCTCGGCGATCTCCTGCGCCCGCAGGTGTTTCTTCGCCGTCAACGGGTAATAGGTGCCACCTTTCACTGTGGCATCGTTGGCGACGATCATGCACTCCCGATCATGCACCCGACCGATACCGGTGATAATGCCCGCCGCCGGCACTGCCTCGTCATAAACCTGATAGGCCGCCAGTTGGGACAATTCCAGAAAGGGTGAGCCGGGGTCGCACAACTGTTTAATGCGGTCGCGGGCTAGCAACTTGCCGCGGGCAAGATGTTTCTCCCTGGCCTTGTCGCTACCGCCTCGGGCGATATCCTTGACTCGGGCCTGCAAGTCCTCCACCAGAGTTTGCATGGCGGCGGCATTGGTTTGAAAGTCTGCCGCCTGCGGGTTCAGTTGTGATTGCAATGTGCTCATGGTTGCCCTACATGGACTCGGCAAATAATTCACGGCCTATCAACATCCGTCTGATCTCGCTGGTACCAGCACCGATTTCGTACAGCTTGGCATCCCGCAACAGGCGCCCGGTAGGGTATTCGTTGATATAACCGTTACCCCCCAAGGCCTGTATCGCTTCAAGCGCCATCCATGTTGCCTTCTCCGCCACATACAGGATTGCCCCCGCCGCATCCTTGCGCGTAGTCTCGCCGCGATCACAGGCCTGGGCTACCGCATAAACATAGGCACGGCAGGCGTTCATGGTGGTGTACATATCCGCCAGCTTGCCCTGCATCAGTTGAAACTCACCGATGGCTTGACCGAACTGCTTGCGTTCATGGACATAAGGTAGCACCACATCCATACAAGCCTGCATGATGCCCAGAGGCCCGCCAGCCAGAACGGCACGTTCATAATCCAGGCCGCTCATCAGGATCTGTGCGCCGCCGTTTTCCTCTCCCAACACATTTTCCACCGGCACCTCGCAATCCTGAAACACCAGCTCGCAGGTGTTGGAACCGCGCATGCCCAGCTTGTCCAGCTTCTGTGCGGTGGAAAAGCCGCCAAAGCCCTGTTCAATAATAAACGCGGTGATGCCTTTGGGGCCGGCTGCGGGATCGGTCTTGGCATAGACGATCAGGGTGGCGGCTTCGGGGCCATTGGTGATCCACATCTTGTTGCCGTTGAGAATATAATGATCACCTTTTTTGTCGGCGCGCAGGCGCATCCCCACGACATCCGACCCGGAGCCGGGCTCGCTCATGGCCAGTGCCCCCGTATGCTCGCCGCTGATCAACGGTGGCAGGTAATGACTTTTTTGCTGTTCGGTGCCGTTACGGCGTAACTGATTGACACAGAGGTTGGAGTGGGCGCCATAAGACAGGCCCACCGAGGCGGAGGCGCGGCTAATCTCTTCCATCGCGATAACATGTTCCAGATAGCCCATGCCGGCACCGCCGTATTGTTCTTCAACGGTAATCCCCAGCAGGCCCATCGCACCCAGTTTGTGCCACATACCTTCGGGAAAGGTGTTGCTTGCGTCTATCTTCGCCGCGAGCGGTTGCAGTTCGGTCTGGGCAAAGTTCCGCACACTGTCACGTAGCATCGCGGCGGTCTCACCAAGGTCGAAATTGAGGCCGTGGTAGGGGGGCTGGCTCATGGTGCTTGTCTCCTCAAAGTTACCTTAACTTCAAATTGCAGTTCTCAGGCCGCTTGCATCGGCAGTCTGTCCAGATATTGCCGTTCCACCTCATCATGGCCTGCCAAAAATTAACGTTAATGTAAACTATAGACAAAAACTCGTTTCCCTGCAACCCTGATGAGCCTTGCAGGCCAATGTTTATTGCAGACGATGCACTGTGCCGCTACGGTTGTAGAATTGATCCAGCAATCGCGTCTTTTCCTGCTCCACCTTTTTCAAGTTTTGCATTTTGACGATACCGAAACCCCGGACCTGCTCCGGCAGTTCGGCCAGTGCCACAGCAGTGGGGTAGTTGTCCGCATTTATCCCTTGCATGAGTTCCAGCATACAGTCCTTATAGTCCATGCACAGTTGGCGTTCCAGCCTGCGTTCTGCACTGTAGCCAAATGGATCAAACCGGCTGCCGCGCAGGAACTTCAGTCTTGCCAGCGGTTTGAACAGGGTCAGCGTGAACTGTGGCAAGGCGATCTTTTTCGGTCTGCCGGTCAGGGCATCTGTTTTTGCCAGCAATGGTGGGGCCAGATGGAAACGTAGTTTGGGCTTGCCGCTGAAAGTGGCGTTGATTTGTTTCATAAAACGGCCATCACTGTAAAGCCGGGCCACTTCATATTCGTCCTTATAGGCCATCAGCTTGTACAGGTTACGGCTCACGGCCAGACTGAGTTGCTCGCTTTCCTTACCGCACAGTTCGTTTTCCTGTTGCCTGATATTATTGATGAAGTCTTTATAACTGTCAGCATAGGCTTTATCCTGATAATCGCACAGGCGTACATGGCGATCAGCGACGACACTATCTACATCATCCAACTGAGCCCGGGGCTCGCTTATATCCAGCATGGCTGTCACCGCGGCGGTATTGCAGGCATTGCGACGACCCCAGAGAAACGCCTGCTGGTTAAGCTCCACGCCAACACCGTTTACCTCAATCGCACGGTTGATCGCATCGCTACTCACCGGGATCAGCCCGCGCTGCCAGGCATAGCCCAGTAGGAACAGGTTACTGGCAATGGTGTCACCCAATATTCGGGTACTGATTTCAGTTGCGTCAACAAACCAGGTTTTATCCACTCCGGTTTCTTCCACAATCGTGGATTGCATTTCCTCTATGGGGAACACGACATCAGGATCCTTGACGAAGTCTGCGGTGGGGGACAGATGAGAGTTGATTACCGCATGAGAACGTTGTTGGTGCAGTTTTGCCAGGGCCTCGTCAGAGGCGGCAACCACCAGATCACAACCCAATAACAGATCCGCATCACCGGCGGTGATGCGTACTGCGTGGATATCCTCCTGCTTGTTGCCGATGCGTACATGGCTGACAACGGCACCGAACTTTTGTGCCAGCCCGGTCTGGTTCAACACCGAGCAACCCTTGCCCTCAATATGCGCCGCCATGGCCAGCAAGGCACTAACGGTCAATACACCGGTGCCGCCAATGCCTGTTACCAGAACATTCCAGGGTTGTGTCAGTGGCGGCAACTCGGGTTGCGGCAGGGTGGTGAACGCGGTGGTAGCGGTGTCGGCGGGTTTGTTCCGCCTTATATCGGCACCATATACCGACACAAAGCTGGGGCAGAAACCGTTGACGCAACTGTAGTCCCGGTTACAGGCGCTTTGATCGATCTGTCTTTTGCGGCCTAACTCGGTCTCAAGGGGCAACACGGACAAACAGTTGGATTGCACACTGCAATCACCGCAACCCTCGCAAACTTCGTCATTGATGAAGATACGCCGGTCAGGCATTGCCATCTCGCCTTTCTTTCTGCGCCGACGTTTCTCGGCGGCACAGGTTTGATCATAGATGATGATGGTAGTGCCGGGGATATCCCGTAGTTCAATCTGTATTGCGTTGAGCTTGTCCCGAAGGTCAATGCTGAGCCCTTTGAAGCCGGGGAAAATATCAGGATAAGGTTTAATCTCATCAGTAACGATGGCAATGCGCTTGATGCCTTCACTGACAAGTTGATTCACAATCTGGTCGACGCTTAGCCCGCCTTCCACTTTTTGCCCGCCAGTCATGGCGACAGCGTCGTTGAAGAGAATTTTGTAAGTGATGTTCACACCGGTGGTGATGGCTGCGCGTATGGCAAGTATTCCCGAATGGAAATAGGTGCCATCTCCCAGGTTCTGAAAGATATGTTTTGTTTCAGTAAATGGTGCCTGTCCGAACCAAGTAGCCCCTTCACCGCCCATCTGGGTAAAGGTCATGGTTTCACGGTCCATCCATTGCACCATGTAGTGGCAGCCGATTCCGGCAAGGCCGCGGCTACCTTCCGGCACCTTGGTAGATGTGTTGTGCGGACAACCCGAACAGTAATGAGGCACCCGTTCAATTATTTCCCGCGGTTTGGATAAACGTTGTTCCTTGGCAGTGAGAAACTCCAACCGCTCCTTGATGGTTCTGCTAGTGTAAAACTTGCCGATACGTGAGGCGATGGCGCGGGCCACCATTGCCGGGGTTAGTTCGGCCAGATTGGGCAGCAAGTCCGCGCCGTGTTCGTCAAACTCGCCTATCACGCGCGGGCGTTGATCTACAGGCCAGTTATACAACTGTCCGGTTAACTGGTCTTCAATGATGCTACGTTTTTCCTCTACCACCAGAATTTCTTTCAGACCCTTGGCGAAGGCGTGGGTGGCGACAGGTTCCAGCGGCCAGTTCATGCCCAGTTTATACACGCGCAAGCCGATGCGCGCTGACTCGGTGGCATCAATACCCAGGTCTTCCAA
>JBPCXW010000125.1:0-10727 GCA_051008185.1 Gammaproteobacteria bacterium | reverse complement strand
CCACAACGAGCTGCAAGCCGTGCATAGAATTCAAAAGCATATGAGTCATATTGACTTTCATTGATCGCTTCTTCTAGTATTTTTAGTGCCTCTGGAGTTCGCCCAAGCTCGTCTAGACCCATGGCTTTAACTGCTTTCAAACGCGTAGATTTACTGAACCGATAAAGTGCCTCTGCCGCAGTGGAGACAACATCTTTCCATTGTTCCTTCTGTGACAATGCTTGACATAAACGAGCTGTCTCTTTTTCCGTAAGTTGACCTTGGTTTACCAAGTCAGCAGAGACTGCAATCGCTCTTTCTGCACCAACATCTTCTGTGATATCAAGATAATCAAATAAGTGTGTAAGAATTTGTTTATCTTTCTCTCCCTCTTCATATGTGTTCCATAGTTTTTCAATTGCCTCTGGTATATTTAGTACATTATTATGAATAGAACTAACAAAATCATATACTGCACGCATCGCCTTACCATTAGGCAAATCTGCTAACAATGCTAAAAACTGATCCCTTTCTTTCGTACGTAAAAGTTCGTGTGCACACTCTGCAGCAACTGCAAGTGCTACATCGAGATTGTTTGGCTTATCTTTGTATATATCCTTTATATGCTCATTTGCCGTCTGAACAACATCATTTTTACGAGAAAGACGATAAAAACAGAGAATTCTATGTACGATTGTAGATGACTTGTTCGGCAGTTTATCGAGTTGTTCTAGCACCACATCCATGTCTTCAATATTTGAGGCATATTCGAGTAATGTATTTTGTATATAAGATACATAAGGCCGAATTTTCGCTAAATGCTTTAGATGTGGGTAGAAATCATTTTCCTCATTGAAATACACACTTAGATTACAAGAAATATCTAGAAAAGACACGACGTCTGCTGGATAACCTAATTGCTCTGCAAGAACCCATCCTTGTTGTATATCTTCCCATGATTTTCTCAGATATTTAACGTCCAAATCTGGTAATTCTGATAATGAAATAACTTCTCCAGAATAGTGATCTATGGAGTTTTTAGCACCTAGATTGAACAAGGAATGGGCACGAAAGATAAGAAGACTTAACCGCTGGCGGCTTTTGATTCCATCTTGCAATAAGTATTCTTCACAATATCTGGCACAATGCTCATAATCCTCTTGCAGGAAAAAAACTACAGCACGAACAACAAACACATCTTGATTATCTTCTTGATTTAGGATATCTATTGCGCTGTCAAAATCATGAAGAATCGCATGCAGTTTTACTTTTAACCGCGCATACTCTGGCCCGCTCCTATCATTTATTTCACCCAGAACTTGTTTTACCAAATTTTCATCATTATAGCTATATACTAACTTCTCTGCTATCAAACCCAAATGGTACTTTCTAATTTCAGGGGCCTTAACATACGCTTCTTCAAAAAGATGGAGTGCCTCTGAGTGATTACCAATCAATGCATATAAGCGAGCCTTTTGAAAATCATATTCAGCCTTCTCATGGTTATTAGCCTTTTTTATTTGCTTCTCAATTTCATCTAGTTTAAACTTTGCTGAATCTGCATTGTTATCTGCAAGACAATTTGAAACAGCATGCAATTTACCTGCAACACTATCTGTCGGAGCCTCTGGCCAAGGACTATCCGTATCAGTTAATACAGAATCCAGCGCGGCTGGCGAGGAAGCAAATTTACGCCCGAGTTGTATCACAGTTGTAGTGGGTTCTTTACCTTCTCCGCCTATTATTTTATGAAAAGATTCTAGAGCAATTCTTTTTTCTTTTTGCTTAGATAAATAAGGCAAGACATCTAAAATATTGTCTAATACGTTTACCACAGGTATTCGAAAAGTGTGAGTTTTCTTTTCTAAGTGATTTAGTGAATCATGGCCATCTAGTAAATTGTTGAGTTCATCATTTAACCAGAGATAATAAACCTTGCATTTGCCTGGAGATGGGTCAACTGTTAGATCTACAAAAATCAGCATAACCGGATCACCAGCTATTAAATAAAAATTGAGGGTTGTGATTTTGAGTTCTTGAGAAAAAAATTTTCCGTTTGCACTTAGTCTCTGATTACTCCCATCCTGTTTCTTCCGTTCGCAGCCTTTTATCTGTGCACGAAAAATCCCTTCATGCTTACCCTTATTAACAACTTGAATTTGCATATCAAAACCAACATCTGAATCCCCATCTATTTTTGTTGTTGGCCAATCAATTGGACAAAGATTTTCAAAAGCTTTAACTGCATATCGCCCTATTCTTTGACTGTTGCTCTCTTTTGGCAATTTTGCTCCCGTCATCATTTAAACTCCTTATTCAGAAAGACGATCTCTGTTGTTTCAGTATGGTCAAAGTTTGTTTAATGTTAGCCTTCATTTTTTCTGTAGACTTTCGTCACAACCTTGCCATTTTCCATGTAAGCCAACGGAGTCCCTGTCTCCCTAGAACGTGTTTGTACCTTCTTTGCCGCTCGTCTTAGTGCAATCTCTGAGTTGAGCATATCGGTACTTTGTCGCCTTTTTGAACCGGCTTTCTTTTTGAGGCTAGTCATTGCTTGACACCTTCATCAAGTAGCGAAAGATTGATATACGAATTATCATATATTCTCCATTCATTTACCAATGGTTTATAAATCATTTCCAGATTCTGAAGCCCTGCCACAAAACGACGACGAATTACCGCCTCTGGTATGTTGTGTCCCCCCTCCTGAACCCGCAACTTGACTCGTTCAACAGCAAGTTCCGGCAATTCTAATTTTATAAAAAGCAACTTGACCTTATATGCCAAGCCCTGCCACTGTGAAATCAACCGAGCATAAAGGCGACCGCTCAGGGTAGTCTCAAAAGCAAAGCTATCACCCTTACGAACATGACTATTTATCTCCGCTAGCATAAGACGAGAGGCTTTGAACGGAATGCTCTCAGAAGCAAACGGTGCCAGCCCCTTCGCTATCAAGTCGGCATTAACAAAATTAGGGCACTTGGCCTCATGAGTCAGAAACTCCTCAGCAAAGGTAGTCTTCCCTGCCCCATTGGGACCGGCGATAATAATGATTTTCTTCTCAGCGGATGCCATATATCAGTTTGGTGTCATCATAACGGCGAAGTGATCTACCACATCGTTATATCTATCCGTAGCCGCAAGCCTTTCGCATATAGCAAATATCTTATCATTGATAACCAAAAGCCCTGCGGGGACACGTATATGTTTAATAATCAGCCCCTCATGGATATATATGCTGGATACCACCGGCCCAACCTTGAGTTGTGAAATGGCAGAATAATAAAGCGCGCATAACGCACTAACATCATCGTCCGTAATGCCTGCTGATTGCATAATATCAATCATCTCCGGTAATTGCTCAAGCAACCCGCGCTTATATAATCCATGTTCATGCTTTTCACGAGTTACCGATATTTCAAGATGCTTGACTGCCAAGTCATTCGCTTCAATGTATCGCCCACACAATATAAGGCTATCATATAGCGAAAGTTGAGCATCAAGAAGCCTAGGAAACTTATCGTAAAATGCACGCGCAATCACCCATCCCTCATCCATCAAGGAACTTCTCTGTAGCGATCTGGCATAATTAAAATAATCAGCCGGTTCGGGTAAAACATGATTTATCGCTGTTTTGTGATTTCTGTGCATTGCTTCTTTGTACCAGTTAATCCAAAAGATTGTTGATGATTATTTTCGCCAGGGTTTTTGCTACAACCTCCAAGCAGGCACATCTTTCATTGCTTTACGATAGTCAGCAATGATCTTGTCGGCCATTTTCTGACTCAGGATGCCTGTGATTGTGTCTTCGGGGAGGGTATGGTATGGATCTACTATTGCGTGCTTACCCATCTGTTCCAGAAAATCATCTGAGTTATGGATTGCTTGCTTATGTAGCTTTATCATTTGAGTTATATATTCCGTGGAGAGACCACCAGAAAACACAGCAGTAGATAATTCAGTCTGCTTACCTGTGCGGTCTATAATAACGTCTTCCAGAACTACATCATTTCCAATGGGTAGGAGGTCGTCACCCCAATCAAGAACACCAGCGTATGCCCCTTGCAACTGTGCATGTGATAGGTCAGATTCCTGCAACTGGGCTTCTGAGAGGTTAGCCCCGTGCAACTGCGCTTCAGAGAGGTTAGCTCCCTGCAACTGGGCTCCTGAGAGATTGGCTCCCTGCAACTGGGCATATGATAGGTCAGCTCCTTGCAACTCCGCTATTGTGAGGTTAGCTCCCTGCAACTCCACTCCTGAGAGGCCGGCTCGCTGTAGCTGCGCTTCTTCTAGGTCAGCTCCTTGCAACTCCGCTCTCCCGAAACGAGCTCCCTGCAACAGCGCTCTTGAGAGTCTAATTTTTTGCAACCCTGCTCCTATGAAGAGAGCCCCTTGCAACTCCGCTACTGAGAGGTTAGCTCCCTGCAACTCCGCTCCTGAGAGGTCAGCTCTCTGCAACTGTGCCCCCGAGAGATAAACTCCTTTCAAATATGCTCCCGCAAAGTCAAGGCGATATTCTGCTTTGGCTTTTAGTGCCTTAGATTTTTCACCCGTGAGCAGAAGTAACAGCGAAGCAATTTCGTTAGATGGTTGTCCTTCAAAGTCTTTTTGATATTCCGGTTCTTGGGTCTTGGCGCGTAGATGGGCGCAGAGTATCTCAACGATATTTTGGGTGCGACCAGATTCTCTGGCGGCTAGTTCGTATAAGGTATAGATACCACCCAAGCGAACACTCTCGGATTCGTGCCCCAGATTAGTGATGCCGCTTTCAAATATATCCTGCTGATTCGCTTCAAGGGTGGCTACGGCAGTTTCCTTCTGTGCTTCAGCAGTTTCTTTTTGTGCCTTGGCAATTTTGTCTTGGGATTCAGCGCGGCTCCTCAGAGCTAGCGTACTCATCAACACGATGACACCACTAGATGCTAGTCCCAAAAAATATAATATCTCTTTTTTAGTTTCCAGACCTAGTCCGTGTTTCAGTCCTCTGCTAAACAGTGATTGAGACTCTATGTCATAAAAAACTATAGTTATAATCATCAGGGCAATGAGCACAAATAACATACAGTCCCAAGACCATATGTATTTAAACCAAAAACTTTTTATGCATTTCTGTTTTTCTATTTTATTCATTCCTCACGATTTCTATAGTTAGCTATCTTGCTGTACAACTATTTCCTAAGTGTGCGATCAATCTCTTGTAGTTTCGCGCTATTAGTTTTTAGTGGTTCGTAAAGAAGATCGGTAATAAGTTTATTTACTTCCTTTGCAAGGCTTTCTCGTTTTTTTAAGTTTCTCGATTCTACTAGCGTCCTAATTCTATTAGTAATGATTCTTTTCCTACCAACAAAGCTATAGTATTCAACCTCCCAATATATTTCCCAATAATTATATTGTGGGTACATTTCTGATATTTTTACGACTGTGGAGCCACTCTGTAATAGCTCATTCATTTTCTTTAATTCGTGCTTTTTTATAGTCATAATAGTTCTTCTGTTTTTGTGGCGTGTAACATCTTGCTAAATTTTAACTGTTGAGTGTCTCTATCGAAAATATTCACAGCTTTGTTAGGTTACTCATTTTCTATCCTGAAATACCAAGCGCACTTCTTTCGAACATTTTGTGTTTGAATATAACAAAGCCATTGTCTAACCACTCTAGCCTGTCTCCCCATTCAGCCTCCCAATCCTTGAATGGTTTTCTTATTTCTCCATCCTGTTTGAACTTATCTGTACTAGGCACGCTATAAAATATCTCAATTTCTTTGCGATCCGAAACCTCTCTGCGGACAGCATCCTTCCTCCAAGATATCTTCTTTACCTGAATAAAGATATCCACTCCGTCTGGCAACTTGATTACCATGTCCTTTTGGGCATAATCCAACTCGGCATTCATCTCAACACTTCCCTTACCGTAAATATCTTCGGCCACATACCCTCCCTGTATCTGCGTCAAAAGACTTGCCCATGTCCTGTATATTCTGGCTGGTAACCCCAGGTAAAATGTTTCCTCGCTGAAACGGCACTCCTTGCGCCATGCCTCTAAAACGGAATGCAAAGAGTCCAGATATATCTCGTAAAAATCTTCATAGTCTGGCCATTCGTGCCGCTTATCCCAATATTGCTCGTAAATACATGACAGAGCTTGCACATTTCTTGGCATGTCTAGTTCAACAAGTTTGATCGGCCGATATTTTTCTCTCAATGAATCGAGATCAATTCCAGATAAGAATGCGTTGAATCTACTTAGAGCAGAAGCCATACTTCTTCAACCATTTGTTTCCAAACGACACATATTCCCGGTTTATTTCTGTTGCAAAAAACCGTGCGCCAATTTGTCTTGCTACCACACATTCGGAACCGGAACCAGCAAAGGGGATTAAAACACCTTTACCATTGACTGCGGACTGCAACAATCTTCTGGTCAATTCCATAGGTTTCTGTGTAGGGTGCTTCAATGTGTCGCAATCGCGGTGCTGTGCCAACTCCTGTGGCGGATATATCTTGTTGCCGCAATCCCTGCAAACGAACCAGCGCTCTTTTGCTCCCGCGCCGCCAGCCAGAGCCGGGACTTTCAATACATCGCGGGGAAGCGCACCGTTTTCATGCCCGTTGTAAATGGTTTGTTGCTGACCATCCCCGCCATACCTGCATTTCATCGCCTTGCGAACCTTGCCAATACAATGCTTGTAGCCCTCTGTGTAGCCTTCCCGTATCGGATCGATATTCAGGTCCGGCCTTTTGCCATTCCACAGGCAAAGGATCGACTCGTGACTACGCTGCCAAAACTTGAGGCGGGGGACTGTTTTATTGGTGTAGTGCCACACTAGCCAGCGTTGCTTATCCATCGGATACTGAACAGCTATATGGGCCAGGATCTCAGGAAATCCATAAACATAAACTACCCCGTTCTCCGACAGGTGTCTCATGCAGACAGCAAGCCAATCCTTAACCCAGGCAAGGTACGACTCCAATGTTTGCTTGTCGCTGTCATTGCCGAAATCCTTGCCTATATTGTAGGGAGGGTCAGCTATGACAACATCAAACTTCCTCTTGCCGATCAATGCCGATTTGTTGAGGAAGTCTCCGTAGTGAATGGTATTGAGGACATCCTTATTCATGATATTAACTCCTTGTAAGTGGTGGGGACGCTTTTCATCCATGCTTTTGGCCTTCTGGCACTGGCATCAACCGAAAGCAAGCCGATGGTATCAGACAGAGAGGAACCCTGCCGATAGTGCTTGCCTGATGCTTTCTGTGCCATTGGTGTCTATTCTATGGGGAGTCCCAAACTTGTCAAGCATTATGGGTGCCTCGTATTTCATCGGCTCCTGGTGCATCTTGACAGCCCTGCCCCCCACCTGAGCCACTGCGGGCTTGCGCCCTTGTGCCTCTGGCTCCCCCTCAAGGGGGGAGCTATCTCTACCCTCCGCCCTTCTGAAAACTCAGAGTAAACCGACGCATAAACGCCGCATATTCCTCAGGCGAGTACCCCTGAAACTCCAGCGTCACAGGGGTCACAGGCAATTTCAGCAAACCCAGCTTGCGATGCGACTCCGGCCCGAGGGTGATGTTTATGCTACCAACGTCAGTTGTAATTTGTACCGAGGCATCGTGCCGCTGGATTTGATCTGCATCTACTACTCTCGCCAACAACCGAAAAAACTCCGCATGCGTAACCGCCATCTCCCGCTCATCCCGAATCGGTTCCATCCCTAACCACCAGCAACCGGTGGCCAGATTGCCAGAGTATCTCCATCAGTAAAAGTTTGCGTATCCCGATCCTCCGGCTTGATAAAAACCCCGTTGATCATCACCAGAAACGCCAACTCCCTCGGCACACTATAACGATCAATCAGCTCCAGCACCGTAGTGCCATCACTCACATCCAGTTGCAGTTGATTATCCGCCGCACCCGCAGGCAAGTACTGGCCCAGCGAGGCATACAGCTTGAAGGTTACGGTCATTCGGTTGGGAGGGGGAACAACTTGTTACACTTGCCTGTGTTGTCAGCCCAGATCGGCCCCGGCATTGTGGCCGATGGCCTGGGTTGAGCCGAGGTAGGCCTCCATGATGCGGGTCGGGTCTTCCATCAGGTGTTGCTTCCATTTGCCCAGTTTCAGTTTGGTCTGGATCAGGCCGCGCAGCACGCCCACATGATTCGTCAGCCCCAGCGACTGCGCCCCGACCAATACATCATCCTCAAATTGCAGACTGATATAGCGATAACCCTGCTCATCGGTCAACTCGGTGGAATCGCCGCCATCCACGCCCATCCACAGGCCGTAAGAGGTGGAGATCAGCCCCATCGTGTCCAGCACATTCATATTCACGCTGCCCTGATGCCGGGTGTCTTTGCCGGCCATGTTCATCGCCGCAATCCGGCCATGATCGGCCGCAGTGGGTTGGATGGCCTGCACATTGAATTCGCCGGTGGAAAAATCCCGGCCCTGACAAACATCACCGGCGGCATACACATCGGGATCACTGCTCTGCAGACGATCATTGACCAGCACACCAAAATCGGTCTTGATCCCGCTACCCTCAAGAAAACTGATGTTGGACTGCACACCGGTGGCCGCAATCACCACATCGGCATCCACGACATCGCCATTGTCCAGTTTGATCTTCATCCCCTTGCCGTTTTGCTCAATCGCCTCAACCCGCGTAGAGGTGCGCACCGACACGCCCTTCTCTTCACACCACTTCTTGATCAGATTACCCGCCGTCTGGTCCATCATACGCGGCACCATGCGGTCTTCCATTTCTATGACGGTCAGCTTGACCCCGCGCAAGGCCAGTGCCTCCAGTATGATGCAACCGATAAACCCCGCCCCCATCAACACGACACTGGAACCCTTCACTGCCCGGGCGGCGATGTTGCGGCCGTCTTCCAGCGTCCAGCAGGAATGGATGTGCGGCAGGTCCATACCGGGTATCGGCGGGCGCACGGGATGCGAGCCGGTTGCGATCAGTAACTTGTCATAGTCCAGCGTGCCGCCGGACTCCAGGCTAAGCCGGTGTTGCTTCGGATCAACCTTGCTCACCCGATCTTGCACCACCTCTATCTGTTGTTGCTGGTAATGTTTCCCGGACTTGCGCAGGTAGGTGCCTTGCTCATCTATCTTGTCGGTCAGGTAATAAGGCAAGGCCATCCTTGAATAAGGCGGCTCTTTTTCATCGCCGATCAGCTTGATGTCACTGTCCGGGGCAATCTTTGCCAGCGTCTCCGCCGCAATGACCCCGGCCGGACCCGCTCCGATGATAATATGCTTCATCTCTTGAGACTCCGCGGCAAGCAGCCGTTACAGCCCCAGCCGTTGCCGCGTCTCCTTGGTCGGGACACCTTGCTTATCCCAGCCCCGTGCGGCGTAATACTCGGGCAACATCTTGTCCAGCTCATTCACCTTGCCCTTGGCCGGGCCGGTCTTGGCGGCATCTTTCAGCAGACGCTTGGGCAGGGTGTCATCGGCGGCGGTAATGCCGGCCGCCAGATTGAACTCCCGCTCCATGTTCCAGATGCGCTCGCCCACTTCCACCAGTTTCTCCGCCGTCCAGCCGCCCTCGCAGGCGGCGTCTATTTGCGGTGCGATGTCTTCCAGCGTCCAGGCAAAGGTAGTGAAGACACACAGGCCGGCGGAATCAACCGCAGCAGTCGCATCCTGAAAGGCCTTGGTCAGCTCGGCCTTGCCGTCGCTCACCAGCGGGTCCGTCTTCTCCGGGATCCCCATTATCTCGGAGGCGATGGTGTAACCGCGCAGATGGCAGGCACCCCGGTTGGAAGTAGCATAAGCCAGCCCCATACCCTGCACACCTCTGGGATCGTAGGCCGGAAACTCCTGCCCCTTGACCGTCATGGACAACTCGGGATGGCCGTACTTCTCGCACAGCCGTTTTGACCCGAGGCCCAGTTCCTTACCGAAGCCCTCTCCCTTGCAGGTTACCTCGGTGGCCCAGACCAGTGCCTTGGCATCACCGAATTTCAGTTCCACGCCGCCGGTCTGCTCTTTGGTGATGGCACCCATCTCGTACATCTCCATCGCCGCCGCGACAGTGGCACCGAAAGTGATCGGATCAATGCCGTCCTCGTTGCAGAGGAAGTTGGCGTAGGTCAGCGCATCCAGATCATCAATGCCGGTGTCGGAGCCCAGTGCCCAGGCCGCCTCGTATTCCAGCCCGCCGGACGCGCCCCAGTACTCGGGTTTGTTCTGAATACTGAAATGCCCCTGTTCAATGGTGGAGATGCGACCACAGGCGATGGTGCAGGCGAAGCAACCGGCATTGGTGACCAGATTCTTCTTGCCGTCGCCCTTGCGCGGCTCATGCATCGCCTCGGCGGAGATCTTGTTGGCACCTTCAAACTGTACCTCACGCATATTGCGGGTCGGCATCGCGCCGACTTCATTGATGATATTCATCAACACCTGGGTGCCGAATTTGGGCAGGCCCTCACCGGTTACCTCGCTTTCCGCCAGCACTTTTTTGGCATCATTCACGGCCTTCATAAAGGCCGCCGGGTCTCTGACATTGCCGACGCCTTTGGTGCCGCGCACGGCCACGGCCTTCAGATTCTTGGATGCCATCACGGTGCCGACACCGGACCGCCCGGCGGCACGGTGCAGATCGTTAACGACCGCCGCATAGAGACAACCCTGCTCCGCCGATCGGCCTACCAGCGCAATCCGCATTTGTGGATCCTGGTGTTTCTGATGCAGCGCTTTGTCGGCCTCCCAGACCGACTTACCCCACAGG
>JBPCXW010000124.1:0-9296 GCA_051008185.1 Gammaproteobacteria bacterium | reverse complement strand
TCCACATACCAGTCGCCGAAGTCCCCGCGCACACCGACAGCAAAGCTGTAATCTTCCATCACACCGCCAAAACGCGGGGTAAAACCGCCGGGAAAGCGGGTAATGAAAGACTGGCAGTTGTCATCGTTCTCCACTGCCGTGATGTCTCCTTCACGGGCCACATCATTATCAATCCTGATGGGACTACAGGTCCCAAGGCCACCAATATCGGCCACCTTGACGGTATCCCTGAGATCATCAATATTAATGCCTGCTAGTTGCCCCCGCCGTATTGCGTCGTGCGGGCCGCCAAGACCAATGGCACCTATGGAGCCAAAACTCTCCATGACTGGCATGTTGTTGTCGTCGACTTTCGGGGTCCCATCGTTATTTAGGGCCTGCAATTCAAGTACCTCATTATTTCCATCTACAACATCCCCGTTAAACACCCCGTTACGAGTGTGGGGGTTACGAAAGAAGAACCCTCCCTCAACCTTGCGCTTGGCATAGTTGGTGTGACCATACACTTCCATATTGTCACTCAGGTCCATACCAAAGTTGCCGAAAATCTTGTAGTCATACTTAACTTCCGGCGCACCCCAGATCATCACATTGGGGTGAAAAATACTGTCATAGTTCGGATCCGTAATAGCGGTATTACCGGCCGCTATCAGTCTCTCTGCATCGGAACGTTGCACGGAACGATTGGTGCCCTTGACATCTCTGTACTCGGCACTCAAATTGGCGAAGCCGTTACTGCCCAGCGGCAAACCGATATTACCGGCGAAGTTGAAGCCATCACCATCACCTTCATAGTGCTGTCCCCAACGGGCCTCCACCGAACCACCTTCGGCATCGTCTTTCAGTTCAAAGTTCATCACACCGGCGATCGCATCGGAACCGTATTGAGCCGCGGCACCATCACGCAACACCTCCACCCGTTTCAGGGCGACAGCCGGGATGGTTGATATATCCGCCCCCTGCGCCCCATCGCTGATACCGTTGCCCAGAAAGGTAATGACCGCCGCCCGGTGACGGCGCTTGCCGTTGACCAGCACCAGCGTGGAATCCGGCGGCAAGCCGCGCAACTGGGCGGGCCGTACCAGGGTCGCCGCATCGTTGATGGCCTGTGTATTGGCGTTATAGGAAGGCACCAGATTGGTCAGGACGGTAACGATGTCCGTATTCCCCGTACGCAACAGATCGTCGCCGGACAGGACATCCACCGGCACCAGTGAATCAGTCGTTGAACGCCCACCCTCGCGTCGGGTGCCGATGGTGATCAGTTCCTCAAGCTCCTCAACCTCCCCACCACTTTGAGCTTGCACCGGTTGCACGGGAAAGGCGACT
Source organism: Gammaproteobacteria bacterium (assembly GCA_051008185.1). Taxonomy (GTDB): domain Bacteria; phylum Pseudomonadota; class Gammaproteobacteria; order Eutrophobiales; family Eutrophobiaceae; genus CAXMWX01. The sequence goes on along the minus strand of JBPCXW010000124.1, from coordinate 7,967 downwards.
ACCGAGACCGCCAGAATGGATAAAACGCAGGTTATACGCTGTATATTCATAATAAACACCCCTCACAGGTTTGTTGGATTTTTGATACTGGTGTTGCAGTATAGCAATTCTGACAGGGGGATGCTACCTAGAATTGCCAGAATGGATAAGACACAAGTTATACGCTGGATTTTGATGATGTGCCCTCTGGCTTACTGTTATTTGAATCTATGTAAAAAAGGGACGCACCCGGAGGTATGTCCCTTTCTTGTTAAGATTTAATGCGGCCCTAGAAATCAGCCCGGATGCGAGCATAGTAGAAGCCACCATCAATGCCCCAGGGTGTGGTGACATCGTAAGTAGAACCATCACCGATAGTGCCGTTTAAGTGGGCATGATCCGCCCGCGCATGTTGATCAAAGACATTGTTGGCACCGAGGACGAATGTATAGTGCTCACCGAAGGTGTAGGCGACTTCTACATCAACCAGTATGGCGCCATCGTAGCACTGGTCACGATGTGTGCCGGCGCCCTGAGTGCAGTCCAGATTATACTGCGAGTTGTCACCAGTCTCCGTACGGGTTGGATCGCCGCTCCAGCTGGCATCCACCCAGTCATCGTAATAACGCGCCCGTATCATGAAGCGCAAGTCATCCAGTTGATGATTGTAGCTAAGCACGAACCGGTTCTCCGGGTTGTGGTTCTCCAGATCAACCACCCTGTTGCGGCTCACCTCTGAACCGGCATTATCCACCTCTGTCATGGTCCAGTTCCAGGCCGCCGTCAACAGGCCACTGCCCATGCTACCCCACTCAATATCATAAGATGCCGTAAAATCAATGCCCTGAGTGGTGGTTTCAAAGTCGTTGGTATAGAAACTCACCGAGCTCAGGTCGGTGGCACCGGGAACCCCTAACTCTTCCAGGCAGGTAGCCAGATTGCCCATAGCGGTCCGCGCCACCGGGCAGGCGATACCAGCAGGAATATCCTGGCCAGCGATGTTGATGGTACCGGTGGATGCGATGCGCTTCTCCAGATTGATATTGAAGTAGTCCACCGTAAAGCTGATGTCCCGTGTCGCATCCCATAGCAGGCCGATTGAGAAGTTGGTGGATTCTTCGGGTTGCAACGGTTCCGCACCCAGATACCCGGCAATTGGGTTGGTTGCCGGGATCTGCCCCCGCTGTTGCAATACGCCATCAACCTGAACGGTGGATATCTTGGTTACATTCTCCTGACCGGGTGTCGGTGCCCGGAAACCGGTATTGACGGAGCCACGCACTGCAAGCACCTCGGTCACCCGATACCGGCCGGCCACCTTGAAGTTGGTAGTGGTGCCGAAAGACTCAAAGTCTTCAAAACGCACCGCCACAGCGGCGGTGAATTTCTCGGTGAGATCAGCCTCCACTTCACCATACAGGGCGTAGTTGGAACGGCTCCATTCCCCGACCTGCTGCGGGCCAAAGCCGGCAAAGCCGTGCGCCCCGACACTCAGGTTGGGTAGCGGAACGTGTATCGTAGTGCCGGCATCATCGCCAGAGGGGATCATAAAGGGAGCGTAGCGGTTACCGCTACCTGCCACATTCTGTTGGGCAAAATCACCGACCTCCCAGGATGCCTCTTCACCGAGGATAGTTTCAAAGGTCTCCTCTCGCCACTCGGCACCGAAGGCGATGCTGAGGTCGGAAGCCAGACCCAAACCCTCCGCCGGTAGCAGATAGACAAAGTCGGCGTTCAGGTTGATTTCAGACTGCACATTGGAACCGAGGCTGAAATCACGTTGCAACATGCCGTTATCGGGGCCGTTGGACGGGTTCCATGTATTGCCTATGAAGAAGGACACCTTGTTGCGACCGTAGCTACCACTGAGGTCGTAGCTGAGCTCGTCGCTGATCTCACCGCGGGCACCGAAGATGATGCTGGCATCTTTCAACTTGCCACTAAACACCGGGGTATAGCCGCCGGGCACCTCTTGATTCAGTGCCCAGCAGTTGTCGGGAAGCGTCGTCGGAAACAGGCTAGTGGCGAGCATCGCCCGGCAATTGGATATCTGCCCGGTTGCCTCGGCCATGATATTGGTATCAACTATAGCCCGGAATTTTGCTTCGTAGGGTTCCGTCAGGTCGGTGCCTGCACTGTTCTCTGTAGCTGTGTAGTCAAAGGTATAAACACCGCCCCGGTTGTTCGGGTTGCGATAGTAGAACCCGCCTATAGTCTCGCGCTGACCGTAGTTACCGAAGGCATACACCTCCACGGTGTCCGATATCTCGTAGCCCGAGTTGAAGAACAGGTTCCAGTTATCCTTGTACTCGGGGCTACCCCAGACTTGAGCATAAGGCTGGGGGACGCCGGGGACGCCATTAGCAATAAGGGCTTCAGCATCCGTACGCTGGGTGGAACGGCTGGTCGGGTCTTGCACCATCCAGCTACCGGTGAGATTGACGAAGCCCTGGTCTCCCAGCGGCAGGCCGCCATTGGCCATGATCTGTACCAGCTCGCCATCGCCTTCGTAATACTGGCCGATTCGGGCCTCAATGGTGTAACCCTCCGGATCATCCTTCAGTTCGTAGTTGATCACCCCGGCGATGGCGTCAGAGCCGTATTGGGCCGCCGCACCGTCGCGCAGGACTTCTACCTGGCTAAAGGCCAGGGCCGGGATAGCGGAGATGTCAGCCCCCTGGGAGCCTTCGGTCAGGCCGGTGCCCAACTCTGCGATAACGCCGGAGCGGTGGCGGCGCTTGCCATTCACCAGTATCAGCACATTATCCGGCGGCAGGCCGCGCAGGGTGGCGGGACGCACCAGCGTAGCCGCGTCTGCGATGGGATAGCGATCAACATTGTAGGAAGGTATGGCGGTTCTGAGCATCTCGTTCATATCGGACAGGCCGATATTTTCCAGATCTTCACCGCTGATGATATCTACCGGCACCAGTGAATCGGCGGCCGAACGCCCGGCCTCACGCCGGGTACCGATGGTGACGAGTTCCTCAAGCCCCTCGGCCCCCCCGCCACTTTGAGCCTGCACCGGCGGCACGGGAAAGGCGAGTATAGAAACCGCCAGAATGGATAAAACGTAGGTTATACGCTGTATATTCATAATAAATACCCCTCACAGATTTGTTGGATTTCTGATACTAGTGTCGCAGTATAGCAATTCTGACGGGGGGTGCAAGAGTTTGTGTAGTGCATCCGGGGCTGTCAGGGTGAGCGGATATCGGGCAACTCCGCCCACTGCGCCTGTAGAACTAGCCGGGTCGCGGGATGAAATCAGGATGCCAATAGAAAGCGACAACTTCAGCATGTTTGCTATTGTTGATGCCTACAATTGTTTGATAGTATGCATCTCAACAGTTCCTACCTGTTACTCGCCAGCAGGCTAGTAGCCCACATCAAGATGGCAGGAACAGACACCATGGATCGTATGGATCTCTAGGTTTTGTAACTTAAGGAGGAAGACGCATGAAAGAGGAGCCAAAACTCGTTATAGTAGTTGGCGCAGGATCAACCTATTCGGATAGCAAGCAACGATCATCAGCGTTGCGCCCACCTCTCGGCAAAGGATTTTTTCGGCAGTGTCGTCGGGATGAATATGTTGCGAACTTATTTGATACTATCAAGGACTCCCTCATCTTTCACTACAAACTAGACCCCATTGAAGAAGCTAATGACGACCTGGAGTACATTCTAGCAAAAGTGTACCTGGATGTTCAGCTTCGTAGCGGAAAAACTGATATCAAGTCGCGTGAGGCACTTTTTCTGGATCTAATCACACTACTCAACATTAGGTTAGCTAGAATCACCAATAGGTTAGAACCAACAAGAAACTCAGGCATTGGACGCATTGTTTCCCGATACCTGAAAAATGGGTTTGAACCAAAGGACATCTGCATCATAACCTTTAACTACGATCTTCACATTGAAAAAAACCTTCTTTTGTTAGACGATCAAGCTCAGTTTAAAAGCCACAAAGGAAACATTTTCAATTTTCCACACCTCTACGAGCTAGAAGGTGGAATCAGAATGACAAGCCCCCCGAGCAAAGAAATTAAGTTTCCCAGAACATCCTCCCCTAGCTCCTGCATCTCCCTGTTAAAGTTGCACGGCTCTCTTAACTGGATTTCCAAGCATGAATCAGCAAACCCGCCAGTCAGTGACCTGTTTAATCCGAAACAGGACATTCTGATCACACCCAGAAGGGGCATGAACATCACAATGCGTCTTCGAGGTGAGCAGTCAATGGCAACTTATCCAGTTATTATTCCGCCGATTGTGGGTAAGAGTGCCGTTATGCACCAACAAATAACAGGATTATGGTCTTTGGCCAAGAACCGACTGGATGTCGCAACAGAAGTTGTCGTGTTTGGCTATTCCTTCCCCTCGGCCGATTATGAGAGCGTTCACCTACTTGAGAACACCATCGGGCTGAATAAACATTGCCATCATATTTTTGCCATTAACCCAGATCCATCCGTGATAACCAGAATGGGGATGATTCCAAAAAGAAAACCAGTGACCCTGTTCCCAAATACGAAAGATTTCCTGGATTTCCTTATGTAGAACTGATATTCACAAACGGCATTGTAAGTGATAACTAAGACTGTCAGCGCGCCCTTTGCTTCTTCATGGCGGCATTGACAGATGCGCCAGCAACCTTAACTTTTGCGACAGTTCTGCCATCTCTATCGGGGCTGCTTGCAACTGGTTCGACGGTTACTTCCTTCCCCCGGATGAGCTTCGCCAACTTCATCTTGGCAACACCGTATCCTTTTTTGTCGCGTTCTGGGGTGTTTACATCATCTAGATGCACTGGGCGCTTTCGGCTTGATGTTTCAAAGGTGTCACCATCAATGATGCCAGTGACTAGCTCTCGCTTTTTCATAATCTCATCCTCAAGGTCATTAAAAGTCAGGCTGGCAACGAACTTGCCCAAGTGAGGGCGAGGACGCTACCGACTGCCCCATTCTAGGGGCAGACCTCCGTGTAGTCAATCAATTTGCACTGAATCGGTATGAGAGACTGCCCAGTGCTGTACGAACCGTTGATAGTAGGCCATTGCAGTCTCCAAGAAACCGGAGCAAGCACCTTGACGCCCAGATCGCCATGGCATCTGAACCGATGTCTTAGGGCCTACTCCCGTGCCATTGCACCGCTAAGTTCTGAGAGACTCTTTACCGTTATGGTTGGTTCAACGCCCCAGGGATCAAATACATTATCTTTGGAGCGTCTAACCCAGGCCGCTTTCATATTCGCAGAGATGGCGCCAATTACATCAAAAGGATTGCTGGATATAAGCCAGGCGTTATCGGTGCTTGCACCGGATTGATTCAAGAAATGAGTGTACATGGCGGGATCGGGTTTGAATGTTTTTATATCATCCGCGCTGATGATGTTGAGAAAGTAATCTCTGATCCCTGCATTGCTTAGCAACGTATCAACAGCGTCGGTACGACCATTAGAAAAAGCAAATAAGGAATGACCTTCTGCTTGCAACCCCTCCAGACTTTCCCTTACATCATCAAAAGCGGGAAGAATGAGATATTCATTTAGCAAAGTTTTCTTTTGCTCTGTGTCCAATGGTGTCTGAAGGTAATCACAGGTATAGATAAAAGCATCATTCACGCATACAGAGAAATCTCTATAGTTCCGCATCAATCCCCGTCGGAATGAATATTCCAATTGCTTATTCCGCCAGATGCGAGAGAATCTTTCCGCCTTATCTCCCACCATCCCATGTAGCGTTGTAATAACACCGTTTGTGTTGATCAAGGTATCATAGATATCAAAGGCCAGCGTTTTCATTGAACACACCTTATGTTTTTTGACAAATTCCGTCTTCCCTTGTACCTCATTTTTTCATACAATACTACCACTACAGACTGATACTAACTACAGCGAGTACAGCAAAGAGACCATGATGAATAAGAGCACACGCACCGAGCGAATAGAAATGCGCGTTCAGGCAGAGACAAAACTATTAGCAGAACGCGCCTCCGCAGTCTTGGGATGTGACTCAGTAACCGAGTATGTTGTCCGGCTCATACATGAGAACGCCCCGGCGGTTCTGGAGCGGGAGGCGACGATTACTCTCACCAACGCCCAGTTTGACCGCTTCATGGCTGCCTGTCAGGACGAATCGGTAGCACCCAGTCGGCGGATTCTGAAAGCTGCAGAACGACTAGACCGAGATGGAACTGATACTCACAAGCGGCGTTGCAAGTGATGGCGAGGGCATAGAGGGCATAAACGGCTATCAGGAGCAGAGCCCAATAAGGCTGAAAACGTGCTCCAGATAGCCTGATTCTGTGTAATATGTACTATTGCTTATAATTTCAGCATATCCTATACTGCCTGATCCCATAAACCCTATAACAAACAAGATGTTAGTCCAATGGACCATCTGACATGATGAGGATTGACCCCATGAACTCAACTCCCCCCTCACCGGAAGCAGGTAATCTCGGCATCGAAATCACGGAAGAACAGCAGAAACAATTGCTAAAGAAGGCCAAGGTAGATGCTGGGGCAGACCCAGCTGGAACAGAACAGTGCCAGTCTTGGAGGAATACCCTGGCAACTATCGTTGATATGGCCATGAAACAGATTGAGAAAAAATTCGATGAATTTCGGGACGTGTGCCTAAAGGCCAATGAAGAAATCGGCAGAGCGCATGCGGATGTTAAGGCATTGCGTGCCCCCGCGTTCATTGCTGGACTCGAAGCAGATGCTAATGAGCGCATGAATAGCAATAATGCCCAAGCTGCCCTTGAAAACATTAAGGACAGCACAGTTTTATTAAACAAGTATCGCATTAGATTTCCCCACTTGGACAGGAGCGTCCAAAGACCACATAAAGCAAATATTATGCTATTTCTTGGCTTTGCCATTTTACTCATTGCTGTAGAGTCAGCCATCAACTCTCAACTGTTCGCAGAGGCCAGTTCTTATGGCTTGGCAGGAGGGGCCTTGGCTGCTGTGAGCGTATCCGTGTTAAATGTAATACCCCTGATACTGCTGGCTATTTTGGCTAAACTATGTTTAAGTAACCTGAACTTTCCACCTTGGGCATGGAAAGTTCTCTGTGTCGTAGCACTTGTTTATGCTATCGGCTTTAACTGGTTTGCCATGCAAATTCGGAATGATTTGGTGGTTATGCAAAACATTGAGGTCATGGCTACAGAGCAAGGTGATGTGGATCTAATGCAAATGGAACTTATGCAACCAGCCGAAGATTGTGCTAAAACTCGCGAAAATCACGCACTAGATAATCGGCCTTTGGATGTAAAAAAAGAAGAATTGATAGCACGAATACAAAACTCGACGGGGTACTCTGATTTTGAGAAAACAACACGTATCAGTGCTATACAGAATACGAACAATGCGAAAAATTTAAGCCAATTTATTCCGTGCTCTGTCCAAGGTGTCCCTCTTCCCGACTATCTTATTAAGCTTCTTTTGGAGAGGCCGCTACCGCAAAACGAAAAGAACAAAGGCTGGATGCTGTTTATTATTGGGTTGATTGTTACAGCTGCCTGCTTCTGGAAGGGGTGGAGTTTCGTCGATGGTTATGCCAAAGTACGCCAACTCATGGAGACCATTGATCAGGCCAAAAAATCATATCCAGACATTGTGCTTGCTCCTATTAAGGAGAACATAGATAAAGTACAATCTGCTCAAGATATCTTACCCAAACGGATAGCAGAATTAAAAGCAACTATCAACAACTGGAGGGCCGTCAATCCCACTTTGATCCCTGCAGTGGTAGCTGTTGTCAAAGAAAACTGGAATATTTACAATAGAGAGTATGCGTTGCACCACTTAGATCCCGATCCTGATCTTCCCAATTTGAATGTTGAAAACGCATCTGAGCATGATATTAAAGCAAATGATGCTTGGGCTCACTTTGTTCAGGACATCAGCACTCAGGCGGAGAAGAATCAAGATAGTATTGATCAAGACATGGAAGAAGCAGCAAAAATAAACCATGAGAT
>JBPCXW010000123.1:0-4226 GCA_051008185.1 Gammaproteobacteria bacterium | reverse complement strand
CTCTCGGTGATCTCCTCTGCGGTATCAACAAAACGTGTTTTCGGTTGCCGCAACAGTTCCGAGACCTTTTGCGTCTCAACATCGTATTTCAGGTATTTGCCATCGGCGACGATATTGAACAGGCCGATGCGGATGATCTCCTTGTCCACCTCGTTACCTTCGGCAACCACGCGGGAGTTGAAGCGGGTCACCTTGCCTGCCTCGGTCATCTCCCGTTGCAATTCAAACCACAGTTGTTCTATCTCCTCCAGTGAGGCCAGTTGTGAAGAGGAACCCATTTTCTCCACCAGTTGGGTCAGGAAAACACCGCGATTGGGATACTGGATATTGCTCAGGGAATTGTCAAAGTTACCGCGGGCATCGCCTGCCGACTGCTGTAACACGCCAAACAGTTCTTTCAGCGAACCCAGACGCTTGCCCAGCAAGTCGGTCAATTCGGCGATCTGTATTTCATTCTCATCAAATTTCGCCTCCAGCTTGGCGCTCAATGCCTCTTGCGCCGCCCGTTCCCGTTTGGCCTGCTGCATCAGTTCGCCCTGTCTCGCCTTGTTACGCGCGAACTCGGCCTCGCGGGCCTTGTTTTGTTTGTTCTCGGTGAGTGCCCCCTGTCGCACGAGTTTCAACAACTCGTCCAGACCGGCCACCTGTCTGCCGCTATCCTGCGCCTGAGCACCGGCCGACAAGGAAACCGTGGCGGCCAGCAGTGCCACTAGTGTCCAGTGAATTAGATTTCTCATTGTGCACCTCCGGCCGCGCTGACGGGTAACATAATCAAATCGGGGGCGACTTGCTTGCGGGCTATCTTCAGACCTCTGGCAATGTGATTGCGGTATTCCGCTGAATCCAGTTCAACCCATTGACCCGCCTCCTGATCCCATGCCTTGTTGATGGTGCCGCTTTCATCCTGATACACCAGTGATACCCGACCAAACCTCAGCAGGCTCACCTCTATTCCGTCAATCACATCCTTGTAGGCTTCAATCGTGCGGCCATAATCATTTTCTATCTGAAAGGCCTCCAGTACATTTCTGAATTTCTCGGCGGCGGTGACATCGGCCCTGCCGATGGTGTCTTTCAGACGGGCCACCCGCTCGGTGCGTTCCTCCAGCAGAAACGGCATATCCAGCATGACGAACTGCTCCAGACTTTCCACCATTCTCAACATCAGGGGTGTAATCTGACGCTCAATAACGGAGACCTCTTCTATCGATGTCCGCAGTTGCTGCATCTCCAGGGTTTGCAACTCAAGCTGTCTTTGTAGCAAGGCGTTATAGACTTTCAGGCCATCAATGACTTTCAATTCTTTTTTGTATTGGGCTACCAGTTTGTCTGTGGATGTGGCGATGGTATCAACCCTTTTTTGTGATGCGGCGGACTCTTTATTCCTCTCCACCCCGGCATTAACAACCCCGTCCACTTTATCCTGTGCCTGAACCAGTGAGGTCAAGACAAGTGCCAGAATCGGCATCAATATTTTTAACTTTCCCATAATCAGTCAGCCCCTTCACCTGAATGGTGATTGTATTATTGTATTTTTATTTTAAAGAAATTCTGTGAATTCTTTGCCGGATTTTACGCCGCCGCCGCCCCAAATGCAAACGGGGGGTGTTATATTCAGGACCTTGAATAATGCCGGTCGGCTTTAGCGGTTATCGGCGAAATATGATCTTGGTTTTCTTAAATTTTCAATCACTTATAACCTGAAATGAAAGTATATCCCCACATGGCAAGCCAGCAAACTGTCGGGGCGGCATGACGGCAATGACAGGGCAAAACCCGACCACGGCACAGGCCCGGCAGGCACTTGCGGCCTACCCGCTGACGGCGACCGGGCTGACACGGCTGGATTCGGGTTTGATCAACCGGACTTTCAGTGTGCAAAGCAACATCGGCGAGGAGTTTATCCTGCAAGCCGTCAATCCGATGTTCACCGCCGAGACCCTGGCCGACATCGGCCATATCACGCACTATCTGCAACAGGCGGGGCTGCCGACGCCACAGTTGATCCGCACCCGGGACGGGCAACTGTTCACCCGTCAGGGGCAACATCTCTGGCGTCTGTATAACCGGGTTGCCGGCGAGACCCGGCAGACCCTGCATAGCCCGGCGGCGGCGGAATCGGCCGGTGCGCTACTGGCCGGGATGCATCAGGCCCTGACGCGGATGGACTACACGCTGCAATTCTCCCGGCCGGGCGTGCATAATACCGCGCGGCACATTCGGCATTTGCATGACAGCCTGGACAACTGCCGGACGCATCCGTCGCAGCATCTGATCCGGCCGCTGGCGCAAGATATTCTGCACGGCTATCAGGCGCTGACGACCTTGCCGCTGGTCGCGCCCAGACTGGTGCATGGTGATCCAAAAATCAGCAATTTTATTTATCAACCCGGTACGGATACGGCCCTGTGTATGGTGGATTTTGACACCTTCAGTTATATGCCCCTGTATCTGGAGATCGGCGATGCGCTGCGCTCCTGGTGTAATCCGGTCGGCGAAGATGATGCCGATGGTGGCTTTGATCGCGATCTGGCACTGGCCGCCCTGTCCGGCTATGCGGCCAACAGCGGGGAGTTTATCTTGTCGGCGGAATGGCACCACATCCTGCCGGCGACCGAGCAGGTTTATCTGGAGTTGGCGGCACGATTTTGCGCCGATGCCCTGAATGAAGATTATTTCGGCTGGGACAGCACGCGCTTCGCCAGCCACTCCGAGCACAGTCAGGTGCGCGCCCGCGGGCAACTCAGCGCGGCTGAATCATTGCGTCGGCAATCGGCGTCGTTGCAACCTTTGCTGGAAGAGTTATTCAGTAGTTGATCAACCGCGAGGTCAATCCTGACCGGCAAAACGTTTTTCTATGTAGTCATCCACTATGGCGCGGAATTCTTCGGCGATGTTGTTACCTTTCAGTGTCACCGTTTTTTTGCCATCAATGAATACCGGGGCAGACGGTGCTTCGCCGGTGCCCGGCAGGCTGATGCCGATGTCGGCATGTTTGCTCTCACCCGGCCCGTTGACCACACATCCCATCACGGCCAGATTCAATTCTTCCACCCCCGGATATTTTTTTCGCCAGTGCGGCATCTGTGTCCGCACATAGCTCTGGATGTTGTCGGCTAATTCCTGAAACACGGTGCTGGTAGTACGGCCGCAACCGGGGCAAGCGGTCACCAGAGGGGTGAACGAGCGCAGGCCCATCGTTTGCAATATCTCCTGTGCGACGATGACTTCATTGGCGCGATCACCGCCGGGCTCCGGGGTCAGGGAGATGCGTATGGTGTCGCCTATGCCCTCCTGCAGCAGCACGCCCACGGCGGCGGTTGAGGCCACAATACCCTTGGAACCCATGCCCGCCTCGGTCAGGCCCAGGTGCAGGGCGTAGTCACAACGGGCTGCCAGGTTGCGATACACCTCTATCAGTTTTTGCACCCCGCTGACCTTGCAGGACAGAATAATATGATCCCGTGGCAAGCCGATTTGTTCGGCCTTGTCCGCGCTGTCGAGTGCCGATGCTATCAAGGCCTCCTGCATTACGGCATCGGCGGACAGGGGCTGGGACAGTTTGGCGTTGTCATCCATCATGCCGGTGGCCAGTTGCTGATCAAGACTGCCCCAGTTGACCCCGATACGCACCGGCTTGTCATACTTGATGGCGATTTCAATCATGGTGGCAAACTGGCTGTCCTTTTTTCTGCCGAACCCTACGTTGCCCGGATTGATGCGGTACTTTGCCAGCGCCTCCGCACACTCGGGATATTGGCTCAGCAACTGGTGGCCGTTGTAATGGAAGTCACCGATCAGGGGTACCGTGCAACCCAGCGCATCCAGCTTTTCCCTGATCCGGGCCACCTGAGCTGCCGCCTTGTCATTGTTGACCGTCAGCCTTACCAGTTCCGAACCTGCCGCGGCCAGTTGCTGTACCTGCTTGACCGTGGCATCAACATCGGCGGTATCGGTATTGGTCATGGATTGTACGACGACGGGCGCCCCCCCACCTACGGTAATGGAACCGATATTCACGGCAACGCTGTTGCGCCTGCTGGCAAGCGACGGATTGTCCGTCATGGTGGGGATCCCGGATTGATGACTGTACATGCAGTCTAACTGCCACCTAACGACTGTCAAGGAAATGTACTGATCCATTATATCTGAGACAAACTCAGCAATGGCCCCCCACCGGAGCCACTGCGGGCTACGCCCTTGCGCCACCGGCTCCCCCTCAAGGG
>JBPCXW010000122.1:0-10725 GCA_051008185.1 Gammaproteobacteria bacterium | reverse complement strand
CCTCAAGGGGGGAGCAATCATAGCTCCCCCCTTGAGGGGGAGCCAAAGGAGGCGAAGCCTGCTTTGGTGGGGGGCGCGGAGACTGTGATCGGTGATCACAACTGGATTATGGCGTATGTGCATATCGCGCATGATTGCATTGTCGGCAACCAGACTGTGTTTGCCAACAACGCCACGCTGGCCGGTCATGTGCGTGTTGATGACGGTGCCATTCTGGGGGGATTTACCGGTGTGCATCAGTTCTGTCGTATCGGTGGCCACAGTTTTGCTGCCATCTCGTCGGTTATTATAAAGGATGTGCCGCCGTTTGTGATGTTGTCCGGTAATCCGGCCACGCCCAGCGGCTTGAACACGACCGGCCTGAAACGGCACGGGTTTTCGTCGCAACAGATTGATGACATTAAGCAGGCTTACAAATGTGTTTATAGAAAAGGTCTGTTACTCAAGGATGCGCTGAAGGAACTGGAGGCACTGGGTAAAAAGGCGGATGAGTTGCAATATTTTTATGATTTTATCCGGGGCTCGGAGCGTGGCATCATCAGATAATCAGCGACTTGTCGGCGTGATATGTTGCGCGTCGGCATAGTTGCCGGAGAAGCGTCCGGTGACCGGCTGGGTGCGGCCTTGCTCGGGCAGTTGCGGCAACGTCGTCCGGACCTGATCGCAGAAGGGATTGGCGGGGCCGGGCTGGAAGCGGCGGGGTGCAGAATCATCGCGCCGATGGACAGACTAGCCGTCACCGGTTTGCTGGAGGTGGCCGGGCGGTATCTGGAATTGCTCGGCTTGAGGCGGCGTATCTTGCGGCATTTTGTCAGCGCGCCGCCGGATGTTTTTATCGGCATTGATGCACCGGATTTCAACCTCGGTCTGGAGCGTGGCCTGCGGGCGGCGGGCATCAAGACGGTGCATTATGTCAGCCCGGCGATCTGGGCTTGGCGCAAGAGCAGAATAAAAAAAATAAAACAGGCGGTGGATTTGATGATGACCTTGTTTCCTTTTGAGGCCGTTCATTATGAGCGGGAAAATATACCGGTTGAGTATGTCGGGCATCCGCTGGCCGCCGACATCCCGTTACAGCCGGATCGGCAGGCGGCGCGGGCCGCATTGCAGCTGAGCGGGGCGACACCGGTTGTGGCCTTGTTGCCGGGGAGTCGGGAAAATGAGCTGGCGCGGTTGGGTGAACCGTTTATTCGGGCGGCCCTGTTGTTGCAGCAACAGTTGGGGGAGGTGCGGTTCATCAGCAGTTTGCTGACTGGCGAGGCGAGGGCGGAGTTTGCCGGACAGATCCGGCAGTATGGTCAGGGGCAACTTCAGGTCACGCTACAACGGGACGATATGGCGACGGTATTGCAGGCGGCGGATGCGGCCTTGCTGGCCTCGGGCACGGTCAGTCTGGAGGCGATGTTATACAAATGCCCGATGCTGGTCGCCTACAAGGCGAACCCGCTCACTTTCCGGCTGGTCAAGGCCCTGGCGACGGTCAAGTATGCGGCCTTGCCGAATATCCTGGCCGACGACGGGCTGGTAGAGGAATACCTGCAACACGATTGCGAGCCGGACAAACTGGCGGCGGGGCTTCACCGGCTACTGAGCCGGCCCGAGGCGGGTGACAAGATGCGGCAGGCATTTACCGCCCTGCACCGCAGCCTGCTGATCGGGCAGGATGATCGCGCGGCCAATGCGATACTGAAACTGGTGGCAGACGATGTCGGATAGCGGCCTGTTGTTGCATTATGATATGCAGTGTTGCGCCGGTGTGGATGAGGCCGGACGCGGGCCGTTGGCGGGGCCGGTTATTGCCGCTGCGGTGATATTGGGTAAGGATTTTGATATTTCAGGCCTGGCGGATTCAAAAAAAATGTCAGAGAAAAAGCGTAACGAGATGGCAGTGCATATCAAACAGAACGCCGTTGCCTGGGCCACCGGCAGGGCGGAGCATCAGGAGATCGATCAACATAATATCCTGAACGCCAGCCTGCTGGCGATGCGGCGCGCGGTGGAGCAGTTATCCATCGTGCCCGAGCGGGTGCTGGTGGATGGCAATCGGGCGCCTGACATAACGTTGCTGGTGGAGACCATCGTCAAGGGCGATCAAAAAGTCCCCTGTATCAGCGCCGCCTCCATTATCGCCAAGGTGACTCGTGACCGGGAGATGTTGCAGCTGGATGCGCGTTATCCGGGCTACGGTTTCGCCAGACACAAGGGGTATCCGACACCGGAACATTTGCAGGCCCTGAGTGAGTTGGGTGTCTGCCCGATACACCGGCACAGTTACGCGCCGGTCAGACAATACAGTGGTTAGTGCGATGTCCTTCGTTCATCTACATTTGCATACCGAATACTCTCTGGTGGATGGCCTGTTGCGTATTGACGAGATGGTCAAGCGCGCGGCGGAGTTGAAAATGCCGGCACTGGCCATCAGCGACAAGAGTAACTTGTTTGCGCTGGTCAAGTTTCACAGCAAGTGTATTGAATTCGGCATCAAACCGATCATCGGTGCCGAGGTGAATGTCGTCAGTGATCTGAAGAGCAAGCAGACGACATCGCTGGTGTTGCTGTGTCAGGATCAGACCGGCTACAAAAACCTGACGGATTTGATCAGCAAAAGTTATCTGGAAGGGCAGGTGCATCAGGAGCCGGTGATAGACATCGGCTGGTTGCAAGACAAGAGTGACGGCCTGATAGCCCTGTCAGGCGGTACTGCCGGTGCCGTAGGCAAGGCCATACTGAGCGACAATATGCAGGCGGCGCAATCCTGGTTGCAACGCCTCGGCGACCTGTTCCCGCAACGGTTTTATCTGGAACTGCAACGCACCGGCAGACAACAGGAAGACCGCTATATTGAGGCCGCACTGCAACTGGCCGAGCAGACCGGCATACCGGTGGTGGCGAGTAACGATGTGCGCTTCCTGTCCGCTGATGATTATGACACCCACGAGGCGCGCGTCTGCATACAGGATAGCCGCACGCTGAATGATCCGAGACGCCCGCACAATTACAACCGGGAGCAGTATTTCAAAAACGGCAAGGAGATGTGTGAATTGTTTCAGGACATACCCGAGGCGATAGAAAACACCTTGCAGATCGCCCGGCGTTGCAATCTGGAATTGACTTTGGGTGAGTATCATCTACCGGATTTCCCGGTGCCGGAACCGCACGATCAAAACAGCTGGCTGGTGCAGGAGGCCGAATCCGGTCTGCAATCCATTTTGGAATCGTATCGGGCCGACGATCTGCGGCAGGTGAATGAGGATGACTATCGGCAACGCCTGCAACGGGAACTGGATGTGATCATCAAGGTGGGTTTCGCCGGTTACTTTTTGATCGTCGCCGATTTTATCAACTGGGCCAAGGGCAATGATATTCCGGTCGGGCCGGGGCGTGGTTCGGGTGCGGGTTCGCTGGTTGCTTATGCGCTGGGCATCACCGATCTGGACCCGCTGGATTATGACTTGCTGTTTGAACGGTTTTTGAATCCGGAGCGTGTCTCCATGCCTGATTTTGATGTGGATTTTTGCATGGAAAGGCGGGATGAGGTGATTGAATATGTGACGCAGAAGTATGGTCACAACCATGTCTCGCAGATCATTACCTTTGGCCGCATGGCCGCCAAGGCCGTGTTGCGGGATGTCGGGCGGGTGCTCGGCCACCCGTATGGGTTTGTCGATCAGCTGGCTAAACTGGTGCCGTTTGATCTGAATATGACTCTGGACAAGGCGCTGAAGCAAGAGGCGGTATTGAAACAACGTTACAAGAATGAAGAGGAAGTCAAAATCCTGATTGATCTGGCCAGAAAACTGGAAGGTATGCCGCGCAATGCGGGCAAGCATGCGGGCGGTCTGGTCATCGCGCCGGTGAACCTGACGGAATATATGCCGCTGTATGCGGAAAAAGGCTCCAGAGTCACGACCACGCAATTTGATATGGGGGATGTGGAGGCCGTTGGTCTGGTGAAATTTGATTTTCTGGGCTTGCGCACGCTGACGATCATTGATTGGGCCGTGGCCGATGTGAATGCCAGATTGCTGGATGAGACGCAGGAGAAAATTGATATCAAGACCATCCCGCTGGATGACAAGCAGTGTTATGAACTGATCCGGCGTATGGACACGATGGCGGTGTTCCAACTGGAGTCCGACGGGATGAAAAAACTGATCCGCAGTCTGCAACCCGATGCCTTTGATGATCTGGTCGCGCTGGTGGCCCTGTATCGTCCGGGGCCGCTGGAATCAGGCATGGTGGGTGACTTTGTTGAACGCAAACATGGCCGGGCGAAGGTGGAGTATCCGCATCCGGCGCTGCAATCGGTGTTGCAACCGACTTACGGCGTCATCCTGTATCAGGAACAGGTGATGCAGATTGCCCAGTTGCTGGCCGGTTACAGCCTCGGTGCCGCCGACCTGCTCAGGCGGGCAATGGGTAAAAAGAAACCGGAGGAGATGGCGCAGCAACGCGATGTCTTTGTCAGCGGGGCGGTGCAAAACGAGGTCAGTGAAAGACAGGCGCGTACCATCTTTGATCTGATGGAAAAGTTTGCCGGTTACGGCTTCAACAAATCACACTCGGTGGCCTATGCGTTGTTGTCGTATCAGACCGCCTGGCTAAAGACGCATTATCCGGCGGCGTTTATGGCGGCAGTGCTGTCATCGGATATGGACAAGACCGACAAGATCGTCAGCCTGCGATATGAATTGCAGAACATGGGGCTGACCTTGTTGCCGCCGTCGCTCAACCGTTCGGAGATCCGCTTCAAGATGATTGACCGGGAGAATGTCCTGTTTGGTCTGGGTGCGATCAAGGGTGTGGGCGAGGGTGCGATCAACAATGTGATGGAAGAGCGGGAGCAAAACGGTCCGTTCAGCGATCTGTTTGAGTTTTGCCGTCGCATAGATACCAGAAAGACGAATAAAAGGGTTATTGAGGCCCTGATCAAGTCCGGTGCCGCGGATGATTTCAAGCAACCGCGCAGCGTGTTGCTGGCGACACTGGAGAAGGCGGTGCAGTTCTCTGATCAACACGCCAGCAATACCACCACCGGGCAGGATGATCTGTTTGGTCTGGACATCAGCACCGCCGATGAGGTGGATGACAGTGCCGATCTGCCGTACATCCGGGTTGCGGAATGGGATGAGACCGAGCGCCTGATGGGCGAGAAAGAGACGCTGGGCTTTTATCTGGAAGGGCACCCGATCAGTCGCTATGAGACCGAGCTTGATCGGATCATTTCAAGCAAACTCAATGCCGTCATACCGGGCAGTCAGGTGACCATCGCCGGTTACATAGAGAGCATCCGGACCCGTAACAGCAGACGCGGCAAGATGGCGGAACTGCGACTGGACGACAAGACTGCCCGTCTGCATGTCACGGCCTATTCCGAGATATTCAACAAGTACCGGGAATTGCTGTTGAAAGATAAACTTGTCATCATAAAGGGTGAGGCGGTGGAGGATGAGTATCTGGAGGGCGTCTCCGTCAATGCCAAGAGTGTCTATACGCTGGCGCAGATTCGGCATCAATACAGCCGATTGTATTTGCGGGTCAGCAGAACTATGCTGGGCAACGGCCTGATGGACAGCCTGAAAGACCTGTTACGCAAACATCAGTCCGGTAGCAATCCGGTGTTTATGGATTATAATAACGGCATTGCCAGCACCCGCATCAATTTTGGTGAGGCGTGGAATACCAAGGTCAGCGATGAACTGGTGAAAGAGTTGCAACAAATAGTCGGCGGAAAGAATGTGTCGCTGGAGTTTCCGCCCAAGATCAACCTGTAAGCTAACAACAGTTATAAAACAATGGAACAACAGCAAAATCACAATCTGAACTTTCTTGACTTTGAGGAGCCGATTACCGAACTGGAGGCCAAGATAGAAGAACTGCGTTATCTGGATAACGACAGTGATATTGATATCAACGAGGAAATAGCCAAGCTTGAGAAGCGTAGCACCGAGCTGACCAAGAGTATTTTCTCTTCCTTGTCGGCCTGGCAGATCGCGCAACTGGCCAGGCATCCGCAACGTCCTTATACGCTGGATTACATCCGGCGTTTGTTCACCGACTTCAATGAATTGCACGGCGACAGAAGTTTCGCCGATGATCCGGCGATCATCGCCGGCCTCGCCCGGTTTGAGGAGCGGCCGGTGGCGGTCATAGGCCAGCAGAAAGGCCGCGACATCAAGGAGCGCATCTTTCGCAACTATGGTATGCCGCGCCCGGAGGGTTATCGCAAGGCCTTGCGTGTGATGCAGTTGGCGGAGAAATTTGCGTTGCCGATCTTGACCTTTATTGATACGCCCGGTGCCTATCCCGGTATCGGTGCGGAAGAGCGCGGTCAGAGTGAGGCCATTGCGCGTAACCTGATGGTGATGTCGCGTTTGCAGACGCCGATTATCGCCACGGTGATCGGCGAGGGCGGCTCAGGCGGTGCGCTGGCGATTGGGGTTGGTGATCGGTTGAATATGCTGCAATACAGTACCTACTCGGTGATCTCGCCCGAGGGTTGCGCCTCAATCCTGTGGAAGAGCACCGACAAGGCCGAGGCGGCGGCGGAGGCACTGGGTATCACGGCGCAACGTTTGCAACAGTTGAATGTGATAGATCAAATCATTGCCGAACCATTGGGCGGCGCGCACCGCGCCTACGATAAGACCGCTACTGCCATAGGGCAGACCCTGGCCACGCAGTTGCAGGAGCTTGATGCTCTGCCGCAACAGGAGTTACTGGCGGCTCGCCGCAACCGAATCCGTGACTGTGGTTTCTACCAGTAGTGTGTCAGGCTCCGGCTTACTGAAGAGCATTCAGTCCTGGCAGGAGCATCTTTCCCCGGATAGCAGTATCTATATCGCCTATAGCGGCGGTCTGGATTCCCATGTCTTGTTACATCTGGCGGCCTCGTTACGCGAACAACTGCCTTATGCCGTCAAGGCGATACATGTTGATCACCAGTTGCACGCAGACAGCGCGGCCTGGGTGCGGCACTGCCAGCAGGTGTGCGATGCACTGTCGTTGCCGTTGCAACAGTGCGCGGTCAGTGCGGGTGGGCACGATGGTGACAGTCCGGAGGCGCGGGCGCGCGAGTTGCGTTATGCGGCGTTTCGTGACTGCCTCAAGCCCGGCGATTTGTTGCTGACGGCGCATCATCAGGACGATCAACTGGAGACCTTCTTTCTGCAACTGCTGCGCGGTAGCGGCGTGCTGGGTCTGTCGGCGATGCCGCCGTTGAAGGCACTTGGTGAGGCCTGGCACGGCAGGCCGTTGCTGGACACGCCGCGCACCGAGTTGCAAGACTACGCCGGGCAGCACGCGCTTGACTGGATAGATGACAGCAGCAACAGCGATGTGCGTTATGACAGGAATTATATCCGTCACAAGTTGGTCCCGATCATCAGTCAGCGCTGGCCCGGGTTTGCCGGGCCGGTGTCGCGTTATCACGCGATAGCCCGTGAGACCCAGGGCCTGCTGGACGAACTGGCACAGCAGGACCTGATCGGTGCTGCTCACAAACAGCAACCGGGGTTGCTCAGTTGCGAGGCCATACGGGTATTGTCCGGCCCGCGACAGAAGAACCTGTTGCGCCACTGGTTGCGGACACAACAGTTGTCCATACCGACCGCAAAGCAACTGGGTGAGATCATCCATTCCCTGATATACGCCGACCCCGACGGCGGCGGCGAGGTATCCTGGCACGGCGGCTGTGTCTATCGTTACCGGCATTACCTGTATGCGGTAACCAAACCGTTCGCCGCGACACGGGCCGCCGTCACGCCCTGGGATGTGCAACAACCCCTGACCCTCGGCGATGAAAATCTGCAAGCCGACGAGGTCCGCGGCAAGGGACTGAAGTTGCAAGCCGATCAGGCGACGCAGGTGACAATACGTTTTTATCAGGGCGGGGAGAAACTGCGCCTGCCGGGCCGGAAACATCACAGCAAGTTGAAAAACCTGTTTCAGGAGGCGGGCCTGCCCCCCTGGCAAAGACAAATCGTACCGTTGATCTATGTGGCCGAGGAACTGGCGATGGTGACGGGATTATGGACGGCTGAGAAATTCACACCGGCGGCGGATGAACCGGCCAGAGATATACACTGGAGCGGTTTTGACAAACTTGTTTTTATTAGCTCACCGGAGAAGTGAGCCTTTTATTTCTCCGGGATCAGGGGATCCGGCAGATCATAAAAATCAATGTTATGGCTATCCTGTGCAAACCGATTCAGGTTTTCCACTTCTATCGCATTGCCATCAGGTTCCCTGAATTCACCCAGTTGCGGCAGACCTTTTTCCATTTTTGATTTGGCCCTGATGACCTGTTCATGCAGGTGATCGCTATAGGGCAACTCATAGGCACGGGGTTTGGCCGTCAGGGACAGGTCTCTCAGATCCTTCAGCCACAGAAACACCGCCCCTTTTTGCCCGCTCTGTTTGTCGGGTTGTTGCACCTCTGCTGCGACCAGCCTGAATCTTGCAGGCAGATCGCCACCGCTGGGCCAGCCCAGTAACGGCGGTATGGAGAGATAAGTAACCACATAAAAACAAGTGGCGGCGACAATGGAAACCGCTTTCAGCTTCCATGAGATACCGCCATACAGATTGATGCTGAGTAACAATAAAACAGTCAGTATGTAAGCCGATACCAGGCCGATGATGCCAAGTGTGAACACGTCAGTCCCCCGTTGTTAGCCAAACGAAACCAGTTGTTTGGGCAAAAAGTTGATGTTGGATATCTTGCCATCAAAATTGATCCTGAAGCGCAAGACAGTTTTTTCGTCCCCGGCCTTATCCAGCGTAACCGTATCATAATAGACTATTTCCAGCGCCGGATTGACCTTGACCAGTCTTACATTCACATTCACCGGCCGGTTTGTCTCGGAGGCATAATAGTGCAAATTCACTACATACTCACCCTTGACCACGCCGCGCAAGGTGACGACTTCCTGATTCAACGGGTTTTGCACCTCCTCGCCGTTTATCAGGATAACATCGTTGAGTAGCCCCCGATCATCCCTGTCCAGATGCAACAGGCCGGCCTCGGGATTGCGAAACCAGATCACCCGGCCATCCGGGTCCTCAACCCAGGTATCAATATCGTCAGGGCTGTTGTCTTCCCATGTAACGGTAAGGATATATTCCGCCTTGGGATCAATAATGCCTGACTTGGCCTCCGGGTTCATAAACATAATGGCGACCAGAAACAAAAAGGTGAAACCCAGCAGGGCGTTGAACAGCAGATCCGTAAACGGATCGGATTGATAGGGCGTGCGTCGTTTTCTCATGCGATCTGGCCGAAGCGCGGCAGAAAATGTGCGTGGGTGAGATGTTTGGCCTGATCCACTAGCTCGTCCGCCCCCTGATCCAGCAAATGAAACTGGGTGGCGGTGATAATACTGCACACCAGACCGGCAAACGTTGTGTAGAGGGCGGTGCCCATGCCGGCACTCATTTGTCTGAGGATATTCTGCATCGTGCTGACATCAAAATCGGTCACATTGATGACAGAGCCCAGCATCAGCACAAAACCGATGATAGTGCCGAGCAGGCCCAGTTTGATCATGATGTCGCTGAAAAACCAGCCGATGTTATGCGGGTTTTTCAACCTTGCCTCATAGACTTCAAGCAGGTCCGATGAGGTGCTTTCGGTCTCAACGCTTCGGTCGGCTCGGTCGTACGCCAGATCCAGCAGGAAAACAGTCAGCATGCAATCGGGTAGCCGTATCTCGTCGGCAAGATAGATAGTGCCCTCTTTGGTATAAAGCCGGGTGCCGCTGTGCCGGGTAATCATCTCATAGACGGTATTGGAGCGGTTGAGCTCCTGCGAGACAAGTAACACACGGCGCGCGCAATACAGGCTGATCAGCACAAACAACAAGCTAATCGCCCAGGAGAGCCGACTCTTGTCGCCGAGGTATAACATCAGCAACACCTCCTCATGCCAGGCGATATACAAGCCGAACAAGACGACGCTTGCCAGCATCATCCAGATCAATAGCAGATGGTGGGTTTGTTTTTGCATTAGCCGGTTCTCATTTATTCAGTGATGGTGACCGGCATCCCGATCGTCACCATCTTTCGCAGTTCGGTAATCTCGTTGTTACGCATCGCGATACAGCCTTCGGTCCAGTTATGTTCCTGATGTATGTCCAGTTTTTCCTTCGTAGCCTTGCCTATGCCGTGTATCCCTATGTACCCGCCAAGCCCGGTGTCTTGCGGCGGCGACTCTTCAAACTTGTGGGCGCTGGCTATGTCCCTGAACTCGGCGGCATTGATGACCTGATCCTGATAGCCATGCCATGCATCAAGCAGGTTAGGATAATTCAACAGGATGAAAAAATGAAATTTACTGTCGGCCTTGAACTCCACCACCTTGTAGTGCCCCAGCGGGGTTTTGTTATCACCGCTACGCTTTTTTGTTCCGTCGCCACCTTTGCCGTAGGCGATGTGGTATTGCTTGATGATGGTCTCCGCCTGTTTCAGCTGCAGGACGCGTTGGCTTTTGGATATCTCAATATGATAGGCGGGTGAGGCGGTGGCCGCCGGTTGCGTTAGTGTCAGGCAGAGCAACAGGCAGACAAAGCCGGGCAGGGCGGCTGTGGGGTGACGGCGGTGTCTGGGTTTTTTCATCGGCTTTTATCCGGTGGAACGGGGGCAATAGTAGTCTGTTACAGGGGGTTCAGCAAGATGTCCCCCCACCGGAGCCACTACGGGCTTACGCCCTTGTGCCACCGGCTCCCC
>JBPCXW010000121.1:0-4125 GCA_051008185.1 Gammaproteobacteria bacterium | reverse complement strand
GCAGGCTTCGCCTCCTTTGGCTCCCCCTCAAGGGGGGAGCTATTCGTGCCAGTGTTACTCCCCGGTTGGGGGTTCCTCATGGTGTTATTGCTCCCTCTTGAGGGCGTAGCCCGTAGTGGCTCCGGTGGGGGGTCATTTTTTGCACTTTTTTATCATCAAAAAAGGTGCCGATCAGCCCCAATTATGATACAATCAGTCCCTTGATTTTCACCCTAAATAACAAGCGAAAAATAGCCCTGACCACCATACGAAGTGATGATGTATGCCTGACCAAATAGCCCGTTCTCTTGCCCCCATCAACATAGAAGATGAGATGCGTCAGTCCTATATGGACTACGCAATGAGCGTCATCGTCGGCCGCGCCCTGCCCGATGTCCGGGACGGGCTGAAGCCGGTACACAGGCGAGTCCTGTACGCGATGAACGAGATGGGCAATGACTATAACAAGCCCTACAAAAAATCAGCCCGCGTGGTAGGCGATGTGATCGGCAAATACCACCCGCACGGCGACACCGCCGTATATGACACCATCGTCCGCATGGCGCAGGACTTTTCACTGCGTTATATGCTGGTAAACGGCCAGGGCAACTTCGGCTCGGTGGATGGCGATGCCCCGGCGGCCATGCGCTATACCGAGGTACGCATGCAGCGTATCGCGCATGAACTGTTACAGGATATAGACAAGGAAACAGTTGATTTCATCCCGAACTACGACGGCTCGGAACAGGAACCGTCCGTCTTGCCCACCCGCATCCCGAACCTGTTGGTCAATGGTTCCAGCGGTATCGCGGTGGGCATGGCGACCAACATCCCGCCGCACAATCTGGTGGAGGTGATCAAGGCCTGCATCGCCCTTATCAAGCAACCGGATCTCAGTGTGACACAACTGCTGGAATATATCCCCGGCCCGGATTTTCCGACTGCCGGGATCATCAACGGCTCGCAAGGCATACACGAGGCATACCACACCGGCCGCGGACGCATTTACATGCGCGCCCGCACCCATCTGGAAGGCGATGAAAAAACCGGGCCGGCCATTATCGTTACCGAACTGCCTTATCAGATAAACAAGGCGCGGCTGCTGGCCAAGATAGCCGAGCTGGTCAAGGACAAGAAACTCACAGGCATCCGCGAACTCAGGGATGAATCGGATAAAGACGGCATGCGCATGGTGATAGAGCTGAAACGCGGCGAGGTGCCCGATGTCATCCTGAACAACCTGTATCAATTCACCGCGATGCAGTCGGTGTTTGGCATCAATCTGGTGGCACTGGATGATGGCCAGCCACGCCTGCTGAACCTGAAGCAGATGCTGGAGGCGTTTATCCGCCACCGGCGCGAGATCGTCACCCGCCGCACCCTGTTTGAATTACGCAAGGCCCGCGCCCGCGCCCATATCCTGGAAGGTCAGGCCATCGCGCTGGCGAACATTGAACCGATGATAGAACTGATCAAGGGCTCGGCCACACCGGCGGACGCCAAGGCCGCGATGCTGGAACGCCTGTGGCAATCCGACACGGTAGTCGCGATGTTGAAAAACGCCCGCTCCGACATCTCCAGACCGGATGGTCTGCCGCCGGAATTCGGTTTGCAGGAAGACGGTTACCGTCTGTCCGGGGAGCAGGCGCAGGCGATCCTTGAGTTGCGCCTGCAAAAACTCACCGGTCTGGAGCAAGACAAGATCATCAAGGAGTATGCGGAACTGCTGGAAAGAATCGTTGATTTGCTGGACATCCTCAGCCGCCCGGAACGGCTTATGGATGTGATACAAACCGAGCTGGAGGAGATGAGCGAACAATACGGTGATGAGCGGCGTACCGAGATCGTTATTGATCACGAGAATCTGGATATGGAAGATCTGATCACCGAGGAAGATGTGGTGGTCACCCTGTCGCATACCGGCTATGCCAAGATGCAGGCGATAGACACCTATCGCTCCCAGCGTCGCGGCGGCAAGGGCAAGTCCGCGACCAATGTCAAAGAGGAGGACTTTATTGACAAGCTGTTCATCGCCAGCACCCATGCCACCTTGTTATGCTTCTCCAGTGAAGGACGTTTGTATTGGCTACGGGTGTATAACTTGCCGCAGGCCGGTCGCACGGCGCGCGGTAAACCGATTATCAATCTGTTACCCCTGCAGGAAGGTGAGCGCATCAGTGCCATCCTGCCTATCCGCGAGTTCAGCGATGATAAATATGTATTCATGGCGACCGAAGACGGCACCACCAAGAAGACCTCCCTGAAAAACTTTTCCAGACCGCGCGCCAGCGGCATCATCGCGATTGAACTGGCCGTCGGCAACCAACTGGTCGGGGTGGAACTGACTGATGGTGAACAGGATGCGATGTTGTTCAGTGATGCCGGCAAGGTGATTCGTTTCCATGAGTCCGATATACGCGCCGTCGGCAGAACCGCCAAGGGTGTGCGCGGTATGCGGCTGGGTGCGGATGACAAAGTGATTTCGCTGATCATTGTAGAGCCGGGCAAGACGGTGCTGACGGCGACGCAAAACGGTTACGGGAAACGCACCCGGATAGAGGATTACCCGACTCAGGCGCGGGGCGGCAAGGGCGTCATCTCCATTCAGACGGACGACAGAAACGGCAAGGCCGTAGGGGCCGAGATGGTGACTGACGATGATGAGATCATGTTGATCTCGGATCAGGGGACACTGATCCGTTCCCCGGTCAGCGATGTTTCGGTGGTGGGCCGTAACACCAAGGGTGTCAGACTGGTCAAGCTGCGTGGAAACGAACGCCTGTCCAGTCTTGAGCGCATCCTTGAAATGAGACAGGAAGACAATGGTAATGGCAATGGCGATGCCGATGGTGATGACAGTGGCAATGGTAATGGTGATGCCGATGTTGATGACAACGGCAACGGCAACGGTGCTACAGACATAGATGGCGGCGAAGCAGGCGATGTTTAATTTCGGTGCCGGCCCGGCCCAGTTGCCGGCGGCCGTCATGCAACAGGCACAACAGGAGTTGCTTGACTGGCACGGCACCGGCATCTCCGTCATAGAGATGAGTCATCGCAGCAAGCATTTCGCCGCGATCATGCAACAGGGCGAACAGGATTTGCGACAACTGTTATCCATCCCCGAAGACTACACGATCCTGTTCCTGCAAGGCGGCGCGACTCATGCGATGAGTATGTTGCCGCTGAACCTGTTACGGGCGGACGAGAGTGCCAATTATGTCAATACCGGCAACTGGTCAGGCAGGGCAATCCGCGAGGGGCGGCGTCTGGCACGGGTGCATATCGCCGCCTCGTCCGAGGCGCAAAACTTTACCACCGCCCCCAACCCCGCCGATTGGGATGTCAGTGCCGATGCCGCTTACATCTACTACTGCGACAACGAGACGATCGGCGGCGTTGAATACCCATCGGTGCCGCAACCGAATACCACCGCTCCGCTGGTCACCGACATGACCTCTAATTTTTTATCTCGTCATTTTGACATCACCGCCTTCGGTTGCGTCTTCGCCGGTGCCCAAAAAAACATCGGCCCTGCGGGCCTGACCATACTCATTATCCGCGCAGACCTGATCGGCAGAAGCAAGGCCACTCTACCGATGCTGTACGATTTCACGACTTATGCCGAGAATGACTCCCTCTACAACACACCGGCAACCTTCAGCTGGTACATGGCCGGCCTGACCTTTCGCTGGGTGCTGGAGCAGGGTGGCATAGATGTGATGCAGGAAAACGCACTGGCCCGTTCGCGCCTGTTATACGACTACATAGACAGTGACGATTTCTACAGCAATCCGGTGGACAAGACCTACCGCTCGCGCATGAATGTCCCTTTCACTCTGGCCGATGCCGCACTGGACCAGACTTTCCTGCAACAAGCCGCCGACAACGGCATGCTGGAATTACGCGGACACCGCAGTGTGGGGGGAATGCGTGCCAGCATCTACAACGGCATGCCTCTGGACGGAGTAACAACTCTGGTCAGCTTCATGCAAGACTTCAGCCATCGCCACGGCTAATGTCAAAGCAGGCTAACGCCTGCTTTGTCTTTTCACGCCACACACCACGGTTCCGCCTACCAGCACGGATAGCTCCCCCCTTGAGGGGGAGCCAGAGGCACAAGGGCGCAAGCCCGTAGTGGCTCAG
>JBPCXW010000120.1:0-3324 GCA_051008185.1 Gammaproteobacteria bacterium | reverse complement strand
GATCTATTGCTGGTATATCTAACAGCCATAGATAAAAGCCTTATTGGTATAATAAAGGCCGTAATCAAGAAAATGAAATCAACAGAAGAAGGAGATAGAATCATGACCAATCTAGTAGATCAGTGGTTAGCCGAGGGCAGAGCCGAGGGCATAGTCCAAGGCGAAGCCAAAGGCATAGTCAAAGGTAAAGCCGAATTGCTTATACAACAGTTGCAACGCAAGTTCGGCCCATTGTCGCAAGACATCCAGCAACGGATTACACAAGCCACCCCGGATGATATTGGGGCATGGGGCGAGCAGATACTGGACGCCCCGTCGCTGGACGCGATCTTTGGGGAACGGCCTCGGCACTAATGTCAAAGCAGGCAAACACCGCCTGCTTTGTCTCTTCACTACAAGCACGAATAGCTCCCCCCTTGAGGGGGAGCCAGAGGCACAAGGGCGCTAGCCCGCAGTGGCTCAGGTGGGGGGACAGCCCCCGAAAGGGCACAGTGCTTCTTTGACATAGGGAAAGATGATTGATATACAATAGAATCTAAAACCTGACCACAACAAAGAGGAATCATTAATGGCCGCACGTCTAAACGAAGTAGAAGAGATATTGTGGAGACTCTACCCGGAAGAAGTCTTTAAAAAAATCCCTGACTATGATGAAGATGAGGGAGAATATCCCGATGAGTGAAACAATTCAAGTATCAGTAGATACCGAATAGTCCTTTGGTTTGGAAATTTCCTCTGCAAGCCGAACAACTTCTTCTATCTCTTTGCTTTTCGCGGCAATGTCGGCGGACTTCATCATCACTTTGACCTCTTCATCCGACTTCATCAGAACCTTGACCTCTTCATCAGGAGCTTCTTGACCAGTACCATGGAGCAGTTTGAATTTTATATCAGTCATATAATTATCTTCTTGCCACTTTCTTTCTCAATTTGCGCCCGGATTTTAGTCAAGTCGTTTTGCCTGCCACAGCCCGGGCATTTGAACCGGTCGTCTGGTGGATACGCCAACTTCCCTTCGGTGAGAGGTTGAGCCACGCCCAGATTTGCCTGTATCTTGCTTTTTATACCACACTTGCAGTTGATGTCAAGTTCCGCAATCATATTTTTGGTAGCGGGCGCGGCTGTTTGCGGTTGTGCTTGCTGAGGCTGTGCTTGCTGAATAGTCCTTTGGCTTTTTAGAATCTGGGCGGTGGGTGTCTCGTAAATTTTATAAATATCAGTCCGACTGAACGTTATATGCAGTAGCGCATAATATCTCTCTATGGCCTCGCACAGTTCAGGCATGTCGCGAGAATAATCAGTGACCTTGAGTCTCATAGATTCAAGGTCACTGAGTCTTATCCGCCGTCCGTGCGTTTTCCAGCGTCCGTGATCGCACAACACTTTGGCAATCTGTTGGGCACGTTCAACCTTGTCTTGTTCTGTAACGGGTTTGCCGGAGCTTGAGTGGGTATTCCAATCCCGAAACTTGTATTTCATCAGACATTCGGTCACAACATCGTGCGAAAAATCCTGTGCGTTTCTGGCATGTTCAATTTCCCCCGGTGAGATGACCTGCAAGATCGGTATGTAAGCGTGATTCAGCCCATCTTTTTTCGCCTCTGTCTTTATCTTTTCAATACCTTCAAGAAAGGCGTGTGCCGAAAATTGCTTTCCATTTTGGAGCAACTGCGCATCAATAGGGCCAAGGGAAGACTGATGCCTGTGCATCAAAATTTCATCACCCGACATAGCGATAATTGTACCGGCACTCATTGCCGACCCCGGAATGATAACGCCAAGATTGCCGAACCGTTCCCGCAAAGTACGAATAATTGACTCGGCGATTTCTCCAATTCCGCCGGGTGTTTCAATTATGAAGTCTAAATCATCCTGCTTCAGGTTACTGATCTGGTCGTTCAGTGGGACGAGATCTTCATAACTGATGGAAATCGGAGCTTGTGCTTTATTGTGGTCAGCGGCATAAACCAGCACATCCCTTTTTCGCAATTTACTAATAATCTGTAGTTGTTTTTTGCGGAGCTTGGATAATTGCTCAAAGTTTAGCTGTTGATCCAGATATTCTGTGTAGTATCCCAATTCCTGCCTCCAGGATAAATTCTTGCCTCAAAGTAGCCTAAAAAATTACATTTGTCCATCAATCTGTGTCACACATTAGCACTTCCGGCGAAATTACGGCCCCCCACCAAAGCAGGCTTCGCCTCCTTTGGCTCCCCCTCAAGGGGGGAGCGGTAGCCTCGACCATTTTACGATACATCGTAAATCAGTCTTGACCATTTTACGATGCCCCGTAAAATAGTCGGCATGAAACAAACCCACATTCTCCCCCCGGTAGCGTTGTTGTTGATGGTAGCCATCAGCTACTATCCGGCTTACTTTGCCGGGTTTGTTTGGGATGACAAAGTCTTTCTGGAGGCCGCCCCGGTGCAAACCCTGTCCGGCCTGATGGAGATCTGGTTCAACCCGGGCAGCATACAGCTTGAAGCACACTACTGGCCGATGGTCTTCTCCTCCTTTTGGCTGGAACATCGTCTGTGGGGTTACAACCCGGTCGGTTTTCATATCAGCAACGTTTTACTACACGGCATCATCACGCTACTGCTATGGCGTCTGCTACTGCAACTAACCGTGCCCGGTGCTTGGCTCATCGCCGCCCTGTTCGCGTTGCATCCGGCGCATGTGGAAGCAGTGGCTTGGACGATGGGGCGCAAAGACCTGCTCGCCACGCTGTTCTATCTGCTCGCCGCCGGTTGCTGGCTACGCTTTCAAAAGCGGCAACAAGTCGGTACCTACCTGATCATGCTGGCCCTGTTCGCCGCCGGTATGTTCAGCAAGAGTTTCGTCATCACCTTGCCTGCGATGTTACTAGTTTGGGCGTGGTGGAAACGCGGGCGGGTTGGCACATCCGATCTGTTGCAAGTCGTCCCCCTGTTTCTGATAGGCATCATCATCGCCGCAGGAGATCTCGCCTTCTACAGCAGCCGCGCCGAAATTGATTTCCATTTTTCTTTTCCGGAACGTCTGATCATCGCCTCAAAATCCCTGTGGCTTTATGTCGGCACGCTGTTATGGCCGCACCCGCTAGCGGTGATCTATCCGTTGTGGGACACCAGCCCCGCCGAACTGTTGAACTGGCTACCGTTACTGGCGGCCCTGACACTGGCCCTGACGCTGTGGTTGGCAAGACACCGCATCGGCCGTGGTCCGTTAGTCGGGGTGCTTTTTTATGCGATCACTTTGTCACCGATGCTGGGTTTTGCCAACAACAGTTATATGGAATATTCATTTACTGCTGATCGTTATTTATATCTGCCTATTGTCGGC
>JBPCXW010000119.1:0-8349 GCA_051008185.1 Gammaproteobacteria bacterium | reverse complement strand
ACTACTCCCCTTGAGGGGGATTTATGTTACTGCTCCCCCCTTGAGGGGGAGCCGGTGGCACAAGGGCGTAAGCCCGTAGTGGCTCCGGTGGGGGGACTTGCTGAGTTTGTCGGCCCTTGACATCCTCTTTTCATAGAGTAAAGTAGGCCCATAATGAAATCAGATCACGACTTGGAACAGGAAGACGCAATAGAACGGGCTGGGGATAGGCTGGAAGCTTCAATGGAGGCACTGGTAACGAGACTGGAAACGAGACTGGGAGCGAAAATGGAAGCCGCACTGGCAAAAGCCAAATTACACTTTATTTTGTTCACAACCGGTATTCTGGGTGCACTAAAGACATTCTATGAGTACCTCAACGGAACCTTCGGCTAACTTTCCCCGATCACTCCCCCACCCAGACACTCATCTCCGTCGTATAACACCACATACTGCCCCGGCGTAACCGCGCGTTGTGGTTGTCGGAACTCCACCCGGACAGGGTTGCCGGTCTCAACAGTCACCGTGCAAGGCTGGTCGGCCTGCCGATAGCGGGTCTTGGCCATGCAGGTGAAGCTATCCGTAGCAGGCGGGTTGTTGATCCAGTTCATGTTGTGCGCCTGCAAACTCCGGCTAAGCAAATCGGGATGATTGTGTCCCTGGGCTACCATCAAGGTATTCGTCTGCCGATCTTTGCCGATCACATACCAGGGCTCCTCCGGACAACCTTTCACCCCGCCTATGCCCAGACCATGCCGTTGTCCCAGGGTATAAAAATGCACCCCGTCATGTTCGCCTATGATACGACCATCAGCAGTCGTGATCGCACCCTTGTCAACCGGCAGGTAGCGGCTGAGAAAATCCCGGAAAGATTGTTCGCCGATAAAACAAATCCCGGTGCTGTCCTTTTTATCATGAGTAGGCAACCCGGCCTTTTTTGCCAAGGCCCGCACCGCACTTTTCTGCAAGTCGCCGACAGGAAACAGGCTACCCCGTAATTGCCGCTGGTTCAAACGGCACAGGAAGTAACTCTGATCCTTACCCGCATCCAGACCTTTCAGCAGATGCAGCCCGTCATCATCCTCACTAATCCGGGCATAATGGCCGGTGGCGATAAGCCCGGCACCCAGCCCCAAAGCATGATCCATAAAAGCACGAAACTTGATCTCCTGATTACACAAAATATCCGGGTTCGGCGTCAGCCCCTGCTGGTATTCATGCAAAAAATCCCCGAACACCTTGTCCCGGTATGCCGCCGACAGATCAATCGTATTCAACGGTATCCCCAACTTGTCACAAACGGCCAGGGCATCTTCAACATCGGCTTCCCAGGTGCAGTCGCCGGCGGCATCCCGCTCATGCCAGTTCTTCATAAACAGGGCCTCAACTTCACAACCCTGTTCCAGCAACTGCAATGCCGCCACCGAAGAATCAACGCCACCGGACAAACCGGCAATCACCTTCGCCGTCATCACGCGACCCGATGCCCGCAAGGCAGCCGCAACAGATCAAGCGGGTAACGTTTGCCGGAGAGATAATCATCAATACATTGTGTGACCAGCGGGGTGCGCAAATCGCCGACCTGTTCCTGCAACTGTGCTTGACTCATCCAGACGGTTTGTATGATGCCGGTATCAAGCTTGGCCGCCGGGTCCCGCTCGCCACATTCGCCACTGAAACAAAAACGCAGATAGGTGTCAGCCCCGCCCTCAGGGCTATACAAATAAACCCCCAGCAAATAATCGGCGGTGAATCGCCGCCCGGTCTCTTCCCATACCTCACGCCTGACGGCATCCAGCAAGGTCTCATCCCGTTCCAGATGCCCGGCAGGCTGGTTATAAACATACCTGCCGGCAATATCTTCCTGCACCAGTAAGAATTGGCTATCCCGCTCAACAACAGCGGCAACGGTGACATGAGGGTTCCACTGCATGATAGTGAGCCCGCAGACTATTTATTTTGCAGATTGGCCGGATCAGGAAACTGACTGAGCTTTTCTTCCGCCTGCGAGGTATGCGGCTTGAGTTTTTCTATGGTCGGATTCTGCCAGGGCCCGGTAATCGCATACTGATAACGCAATATATTATCAATACTGTTATTGAGGGATGAAAACATATTACTCGCCAGATACAACATCGCACCGACACCGATCCCCACCGGCCCGAACAAGGCACTCGCAACCGGCAGGTTATCAGCCACCTGCGGCGTTACCGTCGCGATCTGATCATAGTCCTGCTGCATCAGCCCGGTCCTGCCACTGATATTCACATTGGCAGTAGGGCCGACCAGTTGCAGATTATTGGTATAGGCATCGCCCCGGCTGAATTCAAAATTGCCTTCAATTTTATCAAAGGCCAACCCCTTGGCTAACAAATCAGTAAAATCCAGCGACAACCGACGCGGCAGGGTTTGCAAACTGAGCAGCCCGAACAAACGCCCCGCCGCCGGATCAACTTCCAGTATCCGCCCCTTCTCGACTTCAATATTCAGATTGCCACGCATTTCATCCAGTGAAAAATCCATCGGTGAGCCGGGCCAGGTAGTGTCCCACTCCATAGTAGTCTTGCCCTTTTTGATCGACGAACCGTAATAGCCAAAGGTCTCCAGCATGGTACGCATTTTGTTCGCCCGCAGCTCGGCACTGAAGCTCGTTTCCTGTGTCGCCGGGGAACTGCTCCAGACCCCCCGCCCGTTGATCTCCATATCATCCTTGTGCAGACGAATATCCTCAACCGACAAGCCGTTACCGATACGCGTCGTCAGCAATCTCAGACTACCCAGTTGCATATCGCGGAACACAAAGTTTTTCACATTGATGTCCAATGCCGGAAAGGCCAGCGGATCAAGAGCGGCCCCGACCTCACCGTTGTCGCCGTCCCGTTTGTCAAGAGTCAACCGATCCAGCTCAGCCGTAATAACATAATCATCAGCAAAATGCGCCGGCGTAGTAATAGAACCGCTAATCCCGGGCGCAACCGGTTGCACCCGCCAGCTACCCTGCGAGCGCGCGGCGGTGATATGAATGTCAGAAAAATGTTGCCGGTAAAAATCCAGATCGCCAACGGCCAAATCAACATGAATATCATTCCCCGATACAAAGCCCGTCGCCCCGTTGCCCGCCGGTTTGGCGAAACCCTTGAGCGTGTCAGACCACTGCCTGAAAGAAAGCTGATCAGTTGCGCCACCAATAAACAAACCGCGCAAGGCCGGGTCAATATCCGGCACCCGGTTTGTGCCCAGCGCAATCTGCAACTGCTGCAATTTTTTTGTATCAGCCGCTTGTTTGAACAGCGCAAGTATTGCATCGTTGTAACGCAGGCTTGTCTGCGGGGCACCGCCTAATTGCTTGCGGATAGACAGGCTTGTTCTATCCCATGTAGGCTTCCCCACCGGCGCCGGCAGATTGATCGCCATACCATGCAGGTCTGACGACAGCGTCAGATACTGCCTGATCTCATCCGCCTCCCGCACATAGTTGATCACCGCCTGCCACTCTATGTCGCCTTGCATATACCGGTTCAACACCCCGGAGAAATGTTGCAACTGTGGTACGCGCTCCGCCAGTTGCCCGGTCAGAAAATCCTGATCGGCGCGGCCTGTTATGGTCAGCGCGGCCAACTCATCCGGCCCGTTCCCCGGCCCTTTGATGCTCAGCCTGACCGGGTGTTGATCCATCTCGGCACTGAGCCCGTCCGCATTCACCGAGGTGCGGGTAAAACCTAGCGGCCCGTTTATCTTCTCAATGTGTATCTTTTTATCGGGGGTACTCAATGTCGCATCTGAAAAATCAATGTTGCCGGTGATGCGAGGTTTGATAGTCGGGGATCGGATGGCCATAAACATATCCAGATCCAGCAGTATCCCGCCTGCCGACAGATTGTTCGTCAGCGGCCCCAGTATCTTGTGCGCGGTCAGCGGGCTACCGTTGATAAAGTTATTCAGATCATCCGTCTGTCCCGTAACCTTGCCCGTCAGTTCAAACTGTTTCGGGCGCAGGGTCATATCCGCCACCCGCATATTGCCGCCGGGGTGTATCTGTGCATCAAACATCCTGCCATCAACAGCCGTGGCGATCATCGCCACATTATCAATCGCAACCTCGGCATCCAGCTCACTCATCGGCGGCCACTTCGGTGAATACTCAAACAACATATCCGTCACATTGAACCGCCCCTGAAACCGGCCTTCATTATGCCGGAAAGGAAAATCCCCCGGCTTGCCACGCAACACAAACCGGGCCGAATCAAGATAGCCGCCCTGTATCGTCCTCTGCATCCATTGCTTGAGTTGGAAGTCATCCGTCGCCGGAATCAATTCATACAACTTGTCCAGTTTGTCAGTAGTCAATTCCGCGAACAGGTTCAGTTGCGGCCCGTAATCCACGTCGTGATTATTGTAGTTGCCTTGCAGTTTCAACTTGTGGCCGCCGGTGCCGAGGGTCAGCGCATCGGTAAAGAACGACCATTGTCCGTCACGCCATTGCGCGTGAATATCACCATCCAGTTGTAACAGCGGCGATGTCCCCGGCAGCTCCCCGGGTAAGACGAATTGCACATTATCCCGCCTGAAACCGGCATGCAGATGCCTGGCGGAGCCACTCAGGCGGCCGCTAAAAGCAGACACCCCGGGCAACTCCGCCACCGAGTCGGTGTTAAGCCGCGCAACAGTCAGATCATAAGAAAAAATATCTTCCGCCCGTTGCCGTTGTTGATAAACCACATTGCCATGTGTGAGCTCACCGCTAATCCCGGCGGACACTATCCGTTCCTTAACCGCCCCCGGTATAAAGTTAATACCATCAAGCAACGGGACCACATCATCCAGTTTGAGATAATCAAAGCTAATCGCAAAGTACTGGTTCACATCCTTATCGGCAGGGCGATTCGCAGCAAAGGCAAAACCGGATTCCGGCCAGACACCATTTTCCGTCACCAGAGTATCCAGCAACAGTCGCCACTGCCAATCCCGGTACTGATCACGCCGCCCGTTGAAACTGTAAGCCAGTTGTTCAACCTGCAAGTCCCCCTGTGCGGATTGCGCGGCAAAATCATGGTAAGACAAGCGGCCTTCTATACTCTGCATACGCGCATCACGCCAATGGCTCCAGATTTGCATATCGGCCTGACCACCGGCCGTTCTGATCCCGGCAGGCTGATATTGTCGGTACCAGTTATCGGGCTTGACGGCATCAAGCTGCATATATAAATCGCCGGTCCAGGCGGTGGACATCAGATCGCCGGTGGCATCAAAGGCGAAGTGCAGGGAGCGACCATACTTGCCGGGCAACTCACAATAACCATCCCCCTGCGCCCGGTCGCCATCGGAGCGCAGTTCCAGAGAGACCGCGGACAGCAAAACAGGGGGTTGATTATGTCCGGCATCCAGCCATTCTATTTGCGCGTTCTGAATAACGATGCGATCCTGTTTCAGCAACCAGTCGCTCATCTCCAAAGGCTCAACATCCGGCTGCTCATCAATACTGATACCGGCGACAAAGATAGATCCATCAGCCAGACGTTCAACCGAAAGTTGCACACCGGAGATAATCAGACGGCGCGGTATCAACTGCCATTGCAACAGTGACTTGATCGGGGCAATCTCAATATACGTTTTATCAAAGCCGGTCAGTGTATGTGTCCCGGCCTGATTCAGCAGGTCAATATTGGTCAGCAAAAGCCGCGGTGTCCAGCCCTGCCAGTCAGCCCGCATGGATTGTATGGTCACCGGATACCCTCCATTGCGGCCAAGCCAGTCCTCAATCTCGCTACGGTATTCACCGATGTCAGGCAGTGTCAGGCGGATCAGTGTCGCACCGACAGCGGTGACCAGCACCAGTATCCCGATGCAATAAACACTCACATGATAAACTGTCCCCAATACGCGTCGGAATAACATCACAGCAACACGATGTCGTATTGTTCGTGGGAGTAAACCGGCTCTACCTGAAAGGTAATAGGCTTGCCGATAAACTCTTCCAGATCCGCAACACTGCTGGATTCCTCATCCATCAACATATCAACAATCTTTTGCGGTGCTACGACCAACAACTTATTAGCTTCAAACTGACGCACCTCGCGCAATATCTCGCGAAAAATTTCATAGCAAATCGTTTCAGGCGTCTTAATAGAACCGCGACCATGGCAACTGGGACAGGTCTCGCACAAGATGTGTTCCAGACTTTCTCTGGTCCTCTTGCGGGTCAGTTGCACCAGCCCCAGCGAGGTCAGTTCGCTTATCGTGATCTTGGAGTGATCTTTCTCGGTATGTTTTGTCAGGGCCCGCAACACCTGCCGCGCATGCTCCGGTTCCTGCATATCAATAAAATCAATAATAATAATACCACCAAGGTTGCGTAGCCGCAGTTGCCGCGCAATCGCCTGCGCCGCTTCCAGATTGGTCTTGTAAATGGTCTCTTCCAGATTTCTATGGCCGACGAATGCGCCGGTATTCACATCTATGGTGCTCATCGCCTCGGTCTGATCAATAACCAGATAGCCACCGGATTTAAGTTGCACCTTGCGGCTAAGCGATTTTTGCAGTTCGTCCTCAACCGAATACAGATCCAGTATCGGGCGTTCACCCGGATAGTATTCAATCCGGGCAAGAAACTCCGGCACAAATTGTTTACTGAATTCCAGCAAGCGTTTATAAGTCTCCCTTGAGTCAATCTTGACCTTCTCTATCTCATCGTGCAACAAATCCCGCATCGCACGTATGGCCAGCGGCAGGTCTTCAAACACCAACCCCGGTGCGTTGACACCCTGTGCCCGCACCGTATTTGATTGCCAGATCTTATACAAAAAATCCATATCCTTATGAATGGCCTCCCTGCTCACACCCTCGGCAGCCGTCCGGACGATAAAGCCACCCGCCTTGCTTGTGCCCGCGTCATTCACATCCTGCATCAGCTTGTGCAACACCACCTTGCCATCATTCACCGCCCTCGGCATCTGTTGCTGCAACAACTCGGCCTGATATTCCGCAATCGCATCGCGCAGGCGTTCGCGTTCCGCTTCCGTTTCTATGCGCTGCGATATGCCGACAAGATCATCATCGGGCAGATAAACCAGATAACGGGAGGCAACGGACAGGCGCGTGGTCAGTCTGGCACCTTTGGTACCCAGCGGGTCTTTCATCACCTGCACCAGGATCTCCTGACCCTCGCTGAGCAGCTTGTCAATCTGCTTATCGGGCTTAACCTCCTGTTCAATTTCAAGTGCCTCCACGGTCTGTTCAATGTCGGCAACATGCAAAAAGCCGGCGCGCTCAAGGCCGATCTCAATAAACGCCGCCTGCATCCCCGGTAGCACTCTGGACACCTTGCCCTTGTAGATGTTGCCAACCAGCCCGCGTTTCCGGGTGCGTTCCACATACACATCCTGCAACACACCGTTTTCCACAACGGCGACACGGGTTTCGTGCGGGGTTACATTGATTAGAATTTCTTCGCTCATTCGGG
This sequence comes from Gammaproteobacteria bacterium, assembly GCA_051008185.1. Classification (GTDB taxonomy): domain Bacteria; phylum Pseudomonadota; class Gammaproteobacteria; order Eutrophobiales; family Eutrophobiaceae; genus CAXMWX01. The sequence continues at coordinate 911 of JBPCXW010000119.1, read as the reverse complement.
GTTACTCCCCCTCAACAGAGGAGCGGCAGGCGTTAGTCAATAATCAGCAGCGATTCATCATCCATATCCACATCAAACAGATCATCTTCGCTGGATTCAGGCAGGTTGCCATCGTGGATCAGGAAGGCACGGTGTTGCAGATAGGCCTCGCGGGTAAAGGTATAGGGATCAAGCGCCGCCTCATCAACAAACTCACTGGCATCAAGCAGGTTCGCTCTGCTATTGACGGCATTCAGCAAGGCCACCGGAAACAAAAACAACCCGCCGACATAACTGAGCGGATTGGTCACATAGCTACTACCGTAATCCGGCACATTGCCCGAGGTGTTGGGGCCGGCAAAAGGCAGGTTAAGATACGCACCTTGTCCGACTCCCCAGACCGCAAGGGTTTGCCCGAAATCTTCCTGATGTTCCTCCAGCCCGACAGGTGTCGCCATATCAAACAGGCCGCCTATGCCAACCGTGGAATTGACGACAAAGCGCACGGTGTCAGACACGCCGTTGTTGAACTTGCCTTGCAGAAAGCTGTTCAGCATCACATTCAGGTATTTGAGGTTGTCAAAGAAGTTGGTCACACTGTCGCGCACCGGCTCCGGGGTGATCTTGCGATAACCCTCGGCGACGGGGCGCATGATGTTGCGATCCAGCGTATCGTTGAAATTGTAAATGGAACGGTTGGTCTTCTCATACGGATCAACATTGACAGTGCCATCGGGATTTTTCGTTGTCGCGCAGCCTGACATAACGGCAAACGACAACAGTAGTACTGACAGTAATATCGGCTTGTTCATAGTCATCTCTCCAACTGTTTAAATAATGTCAAAGCAGGCAAACAACGCCTACTTTGCCTCTTCACACCATGCACCACGGATAGCTCCCCCCTTGAGGGGGAGCCAGAGGCACAAGGGCGC
>JBPCXW010000118.1:0-2717 GCA_051008185.1 Gammaproteobacteria bacterium | reverse complement strand
GCAACACAGACAACTCTATCTGCTCCAGCCCGAGGCCCTCGGCCTCGGCGTGTTGCACTATGCGGCCGACAATGGTGTGGGAGTCACGAAAAGGCACGCCTTTTTGCACCAGATAATCAGCCAGATCGGTTGCCACAACAAAACCTTTGCTCAGGGCCTGTTGCATATTCTCCCGCTGCACGGTGATGGACGGAATCAAACCGGCATAAGCCGTCAAACATTGTTTGACGGTATCCACCGAGTCAAACAGTTGCTCCTTGTCTTCCTGATTGTCGCGGTTATAGGCCAGAGGCTGCCCCTTCATCACGGTTAGCAAGGCCAGTAGATCGCCATACACCCGACCGGTCTTGCCCCGCACCAGCTCCGCCACATCCGGGTTTTTCTTTTGCGGCATGATGGAAGAACCGGTGCAATAGGCATCGGCAATATCAATGAAGGCGAACTGCGGCGAGAGCCACAGGATCAACTCCTCGGAGAAACGGGACAAGTGCATCATCAGGATCGCGGCGGCGGCGTTGAACTCTATTGCGAAATCGCGATCACTGACGGCGTCCAGTGAGTTCTCCGCCACCTGACTGAAACCAAGCAAGTCGGCGGTATAAGCCCGATCAATCGGATAACGGGTGCCCGCCAGGGCGGCGGCGCCCAACGGCATCACATCAAGCCGCACGGCGCAATCCTGCATACGACCGAGATCGCGCTTTAGCATCTCAAACCAGGCCAGTATGTGATGACCAAAGGTCACAGGCTGGGCCGCCTGCAAGTGGGTAAGGCCCGGCATCAGGGTCGCGTGTTCCCGCTCGGCAAGCTGTAACAGCGCAGACAGGGTATCCAGCAACAGGCCCTGAACCTGCTCCAGCTCCGCGCGCAAATACAACCTGAGGCCGGTGGCGACCTGATCATTGCGCGAGCGGCCGGTATGCACTTTTTTCCCAACCTCACCAATCTGCTCAATCAGGGCGGCCTCAATGTTCATATGTACATCTTCAAGCTCTTGCCGCCATTGGAACTTGCCCTGTTCTATCTGCGTCGCTATGGCCTTGAGCCCCTGCTCAATCTGCTTCAACTCGGCGGCACTCAGGATCCCGGCCCGCTGCAACATCTTGCTGTGCGCGAGCGAGACCTGTATGTCATACGCCGCCAGCCTGTTGTCAAAATTCACGGAGGCCGTGAATTGCTCAACAAACTTGTCGGTATCCTGAGAGAACCTGCCGCCCCAGGGCTTTTTTGTTTTCTGTTTTTTTGTCATCCTGGATGTCTCAGTTATGCCGTCCGGATTCCCGCGCCGCCGCCAGCAGGGCCAGACGCGCAATAACACCGTAAGTATAGAAACGATTCGGGTGCGCGTCCTGTGCCTGCCGCCGATCAGGTGAATTGCAACACTCATCAAAGGCCAGCATCTCAAACCGCATCCCCGGCGAGTTCAGGTTTTCATCCGAGGCCTTTTCGTTATGTACCCGGTAGAAGCCGCCAACCACATTCTGATCAATCATATACACCACCGGCTCGGCCACCGTATCCGCCTGCTCCCAGGTCTCGTTGGTATAAACCCCCTCCTGAATAATCGCCTTGGTAATTTTTTGCCCCTCTTTGGTGGTGGCCATCTTGCTGCGCTGTTTGCGATTCAATTCCAGCACTTCCTCGGCACTGTGCAGGGTGATCACCCCCATACCGTAACTGCCGGAATCCGCCTTGACTATGACAAAGGGTTTGCTATCCACATTGTATTCATCATATTTTTTCTGTATCTCATTCAGCACCACGGTGATATTGGCGGACAAACAGGATTCGCCTTCCCGTTTCATAAAATCTACTTCGCCGCAATTCCTGAACATCGGGTCAATAAGCCAGGGGTCAATGCCGATAAGATCGGCCAGCTCGGTGGCCACATCCCGGTAAAAACCGAAATGTTCGGACTTGAGTCGCTGCGACCAACCGAGACCGATGGCGGGAATGATCAGTTGCTCAATATCAGTCAGCAGGTCCGGCACGCCGGATGCGAGATCATTATTCAACACGATTAAGTCAGGATCAAAATCACCGATCTTCAGGCGGCCGTTGCTGCGGCCCGATGTATTGAGGGTGATATGGTTGCCCGAAGGCAAATCCACCGCCAGCGGCTGTTGCAGGTCCGGCATCAATGAGCCGACCCTGACTTCAAAACCGGCCTTTTGCATAATGCGCTCCAGCACCGCCACGTTCTCCAGATAAAACAGGTTGCGGGTGTGGTTCTCGGGGATGATGGCAATCCTGTCAATAGGCCGCCCCAGATGTTCCACCGCCTGTTGCACCGACTGAATACATAACGATTCAAAAACCGGATTTAGATTATTGAACCCGGCGGGGAACAGATTGGTATCCACCGGTGCGATCTTGAAACCGGCGTTTCGCAGATCCACCGATGCATAAAACGGTGCCGGTGTCTTGCGCCACTCGGAGCGAAACCAGGATTCAATCCTGATCTGCTGATCAAGGATCTGACTTTCCAGCAACTTGAGCGGGCCGGTCAGGGCGGTACTCAAATGGGGAACGGGGGCGGTAGGGTTGCCGGTCATATTAAATTGGCCTGAAATTTGTTTGATTATACACGGCCCGGCGCAATCAACCTATAGTTTGTCCTAGGCTGGTGCGTATGAGACAGATAGCAATGTCCCCCCACCGGAGCCACTACGGGCTACGCCCTTGTGCCACCGGCTCCCCCTCAAGGGGGGAGCTAT